>NZ_JBVJMN010000007.1:0-182320 GCF_055584185.1 Streptomyces sp. NPDC104202
CCCCCCCCCCCCCCCCCCCCCCCCCCCCCCCCCCCCCCCCCCCCCCCCCCCCCCCCCCCCCCCCCCCCCCCCCCCCCCCCCCCCCCCCCCGGCCCCATTCCCGTACGGGTTTTCATTTTTCGGCAGCGCTACGCGTGTAGATGTCTCCCTGGCACGATAACTTCGCCCCGCCCTGCCCTCCCGCTCCCACTCCTTCCGGCCAAGGAGAGTGCGTCATCAACGCGTCCAGCCCCCCTGCCGTAGAACTTCACGGCATCACCAAGCGGTTCCCCGGCGTCGTCGCCAACAAGGACATCGCCATCACGGTCCGCAAGGGCACCGTGCACGCCCTCATCGGCGAGAACGGTGCCGGCAAGTCGACCCTCATGAAGATCCTCTACGGCATGCAGAAGCCGGACGAGGGCACCATCGCCGTCGACGGCGAGCAGGTGACGTTCGCCAGCCCCGGCGACGCCATCGCGCGCGGCATCGGCATGGTGCACCAGCACTTCATGCTCGCCGACAACCTCACCGTCCTGGAGAACGTCGTCCTCGGCGGCGAGAAGCTCCACGGCATCGGCGCCAAGGCGCGCAAGAAGATCCAGGAGATCTCCGACGCGTACGGCCTCGGGGTCCGCCCCGACGTCCTCGTCGAGGACCTCGGCGTGGCCGACCGCCAGCGCGTGGAGATCCTCAAGGTCCTCTACCGCGGTGCCAGGATCCTCATCCTCGACGAGCCGACCGCCGTGCTCGTCCCGCAGGAGGTCGACGCGCTCTTCGACAACCTGCGCGAGCTCAAGTCCGAGGGCCTGACCGTCATCTTCATCTCGCACAAGCTGGGCGAGGTCCTGAAGGTCGCCGACGACATCACCGTCATCCGACGGGGCACCACGGTCGGCACCGCCGACCCGAAGACCGCCACCACCAAGCAGCTCGCCGAGCTGATGGTCGGCACCGAGCTGCCGTCGCCGGAGACCCGCGAGTCGACCGTCACCGACGTGCCGATGCTCAAGGTCGACGGGCTGACGCTCACCGAGGCCGGCGCCGCGTCCGCGGCCCCGCTCACCAGCGCCGCCCCGCCGGACCCGTCCGGTGCGGTCGGGCTCCAGGAGGTCGGCGAGGGCCGCAAGCTCCTCGACGCGGTCTCCCTGACCATCCACAAGGGCGAGATCCTGGGCATCGCCGGCGTCGAGGGCAACGGCCAGACCGAGCTCATCGAGGCCCTCATGGGCATGAACAGCCCCGACGCGGGCGTCATCACCCTCGACGGCCAGGACATCTCCAAGGTCTCGGTGCGCAAGCGCCGCGAGGGCGGCATCGGCTACATCCCCGAGGACCGCCACCGGCACGGCCTGCTCCTGGAGGCCCCCCTCTGGGAGAACCGCATCCTCGGCCACGTCACCGAGGCGCCCAACTCCAAGCGCGGCGTCCTCGACCCGAAGGCGGCACGCCAGGACACCGAGCGGATCGTGCGCGAGTACGACGTGCGCACCCCCGGCATCGACGTCACCGCGTCCTCCCTCTCCGGCGGCAACCAGCAGAAGCTGATCGTCGGCCGCGAGATGAGCCACAGCCCCAAGTTCCTGATCGCCGCCCACCCCACCCGCGGTGTGGACGTCGGCGCCCAGGCGCAGATCTGGGACGCGATCCGAGACGCCCGCCGCGAGGGTCTCGCGGTGCTGCTGATCTCCGCCGACCTCGACGAGCTGATCGGTCTGTCCGACACCCTCCGGGTCATGTACCGCGGCAGGCTCGTCGCCGACGCCGACCCCGCCACCATCACGCCCGAGGAGCTGGGCTCCGCCATGACCGGCGCGGCCACCGGCCGCCTGGAGGGCACCGAAGCGCAGTCCGAAGACGGTGACGCCCGATGATGAAATTCGACAAGGACAAGCTGATCATCGGTGCCGCCGGCCCGGTGCTCGCGCTGGTCACCTCGTTCGTGCTCACCGTCCTGGTGCTGCTCGCGACGGGCCTCGACCCCATCGAGCCGATCCGGCTGATGATCGAGAACGCCGGTTACTCGGACATCCAGGTCCTGATCGTCAACCAGACCGGCATCTACTACCTGGCAGCCCTGGCCGTGGCCATCGGTTTCCGGATGAACCTCTTCAACATCGGCGTCGACGGCCAGTACCGGCTCGCCGCGATGGTCTCCGCCCTCGTCGGCGCCTCCATCGAGCTGCCCGGCCCGCTGCACATCCTGGTCATCGTGATCGTCGCGATGCTGACCGGTGCTTTCTGGGCTGGCATCGCCGGCATCCTGAAGACCAGCCGCGGCGTCTCCGAGGTCGTCTCGACGATCATGCTGAACGCGATCGCGACCTCCCTGGTGGCCTGGCTGATCCTGCCCAAGAACTTCGGCGTCCAGCCGCAGGGCTCGAACAACCTCACCACCGGCAAGATCCCCGAGTCGGGCTGGTTCCCCGGCATCGACATGGGCGAGGGCAACGGGGTCATCTACGGCTTCACCTTCGTCGCGCTCGCCCTCGGCGTCGTCTACTGGTTCGTCCTCAACCGCACCCGCTTCGGCTTCGACCTGCGCGCCACCGGCGCCAGCGAGTCCGCCGCGCAGGCCAGCGGCGTCGACGCCAAGAAGATGATCCTCACCTCGATGCTGCTCTCGGGCGCGCTCGCCGGCCTCTCCGGCATGCCGACGCTGCTGGGCGAGTCCCACACGTACAGCCTCGACTTCCCGACCGGTGTCGGCTTCACCGCCATCACCATCGCGCTGCTCGGCCGCAACCACCCGGTCGGCATCCTCTTCGCCGCGCTCCTCTTCGCGTTCCTCGACAAGGCGTCCTCGACGCTCGACACCGAGGGTTACCCGAAGGAGATCACCCAGATCATGCAGGGCATCATCGTGATCGCCGTCGTGGTCTCGTACGAGCTCGTCCGCCGATACGGCATCCGCCGCCAGCAGCAGAAGGTCGGCGAGGAACTCGCCGCCGGCGGTGCCATCAAGACCGACAAGGAGGTCGCGGCATGAGCACCACCACCGTCTCCAAGCCGAGCGCCGCGCCCAAGGGCGGCGGACGCCGCAAGCTCACCTGGCCGTGGATCCTGCTGATCGTCGCGGCCGGTCTGGTCCTCTTCTCGCTGGTCCGGGTCGTCTCCGGGGCCAACGACCTGACCTCCGTGGGCCAGGTCTCCGGCGCGCTGCAGCTGGCCGTCCCGATCGGCCTCGCCGGTCTCGGCGGTCTGTGGGCGGAGCGCGCGGGCGTCGTCAACATCGGCCTCGAAGGCATGATGGTGCTCGGCACCTGGTTCGGCGCCTGGGCCGGCTACCAGTGGGGCCCCTGGGTGGGCGTCCTCTTCGGTCTGCTGGGCGGCGCGCTCGGCGGTCTGCTGCACGCGATCATCACCGTCACGTTCAACGTGAACCACATCGTCTCCGGTGTGGCGATCAACATCCTGGCGGTGGGCTTCACCCAGTACCTGTCGAACTTCACGTTCGCCGAGGCCGAGGGCGGCTCCTCCAAGCAGTCCCCGCGCATCGACCCGATCACCGACATCACGATCCCAGGGCTGTCGGACTGGCTGGGCGACCTCCAGGGCAAGCACTGGTTCCTGATCTCGGACATCGCCGGCATCCTCGGCGGCCTGGTCACCAACCTGTCGCTGCTGACCGTCGTCGCCATCCTGCTGGTCCCGGGCACCTGGTGGGTGCTGTGGCGGACGGCGTTCGGCCTGCGCCTGCGCTCCTGCGGCGAGAACCCGGTCGCTGCCGAGTCCCTCGGCGTGAACGTCTACAAGTACAAGTACATCGCGGTCACCACCTCCGGTGCCCTCGCGGGCCTCGGCGGCGCCTTCCTCGCGATCGTCGCCACCGGCATCTACCAGGAGGGCCAGACCGGCGGCCGCGGCTACATCGGTCTCGCCGCGATGATCTTCGGCAACTGGATGCCCGGCGGCATGGCGCTCGGCGCCGGCCTCTTCGGCTTCACCGACAGCCTCAAGCTGCGCGGCGGCGCCGAGAACGTCCACGCCCTGCTGCTGCTCGTCGCGCTGCTCCTGGTGATCGCCGCGCTGTGGCAGATGTACCGCAAGAAGTGGGTCGTGGCGGCGATCGGCGCGATCTTCGCCGTCGGCTTCTTCCTCTGGTACATCCTCACCGACGAGGTCCCGAGCCAGTTCGTCGACGCGGCCCCGTACGTCACCACCCTGCTGGTGCTCGCCCTCTCGGCGCAGCGCCTGAGGATGCCCAAGGCCGACGGTCTGCCCTACCGGAAGGGCCAGGGCAAGTGACCGCGGCCCCGGCCGAGGCGGACTGGGACCTCCTGCGGGAGGCCGCCCGCGCGGCGATGTCGCAGGCGTACGCCCCGTACTCCGGCTTCCCGGTCGGAGCGGCGGCCCGCGTGGACGACGGGCGGACGGTCTCCGGCTGCAACGTGGAGAACGCCTCGTTCGGGCTCGGCCTGTGCGCCGAGTGCGGGCTCGTCTCCCAGCTGCAGGCCACCGGCGGCGGCCGGCTGACCCACTTCGTCTGCGTGGACGGCCGGGGCGAGTCCCTGGTGCCGTGCGGCCGGTGCCGGCAGCTGCTCTACGAGTTCGGGGGACCCGAGCTCGTCCTGGAGACGCCCGCCGGGTTCCTGACGCTGGCGGAGATGCTCCCGCAGGCATTCGGACCGGACCACCTCGCCAAGTAGCACTTCGGAGCGGCCCTTCCGGCACGATGGGAAGGGCCGCTCCTCCTTTCCCCCTCTATGCGCGTAGAAAGAGGCACCACCATGGACGTCATCTCCGTCATCCGCACGAAGCGGGACAAGGGCGAGCTGAGCCCGGAGCAGATCGACTGGGTGATCGACGCCTACACCCGCGGAGTCGTCGCCGACGAGCAGATGTCGGCCCTGGCCATGGCCATCCTGCTCAACGGCATGAACCGCACGGAGATCGCCCGCTGGACCGCCGCGATGATCGCCAGCGGCGAGCGCATGAACTTCGACGCCCTCTCCCGCCCGACCGCCGACAAGCACTCCACCGGCGGCGTCGGCGACAAGATCACCCTGCCGCTCGCCCCGCTCGTCGCGGCCTGCGGCGCGGCCGTGCCGCAGCTCTCCGGCCGCGGCCTCGGCCACACCGGCGGCACGCTCGACAAGCTGGAGTCCATCCCCGGCTGGCGCGCCCTCCTCTCCAACGAGGAGATGCTGCACGTCCTCGACACCACCGGCGCGGTCATCTGCGCGGCCGGCGACGGCCTGGCCCCCGCGGACAAGAAGCTGTACGCGCTCCGCGACGTCACCGGCACCGTCGAAGCCATCCCGCTGATCGCCTCGTCGATCATGTCCAAGAAGATCGCCGAGGGCACCGGCTCGCTGGTCCTGGACGTCAAGGTCGGCACCGGCGCCTTCATGAAGAACATCGAGGACGCCCGCGAGCTCGCCTCCACCATGGTCGCGCTCGGCACCGACAGCGGCGTGAAGACGGTCGCCCTCCTCACCGACATGGCGACCCCGCTCGGCCTGACCGCCGGCAACGCCCTGGAGGTCCGCGAGTCCGTCGAGGTCCTCGCCGGCGGCGGCCCCGCCGACGTCGTCGAGCTGACCATCGCGCTCGCCCGCGAGATGCTCGACGCGGCCGGCCTCAAGGACGCCGACCCGGCGAAGGCCCTCGCGGACGGCTCCGCGATGGACGTCTGGCGCCGGATGATCGCGGCCCAGGGCGGCGACCCGGACGCCACCCTCCCGGTCGCCCGCGAGCAGCACGTCGTCACCGCCCCCTCCACCGGCGTCCTCACCCGCCTCGACGCCTACGACATCGGCATCGCGGCCTGGCGCCTCGGCGCGGGCCGCGCCCGCAAGGAGGACCCGGTGCAGGCGGGCGCCGGCGTCGAGCTGCACGCCAAGCCCGGTGACACCGTCACGGCCGGCCAGCCGCTGCTGACCCTCCACACGGACACCCCGGAGAAGTTCGACTACGCCCTCGGCTCCCTGGAGGGCGCCTGGGACATCGCGGCCCCCGGCACCGCGTTCACGGCGAACCCGATCGTCCTGGACCGCATCGCCTGATCCGGGGAGCCCGGCCGCGGCGCGCGCGACGGAACGGGACCGGTGGACCCCCACCGGTCCCGTTCCGCGTGCCGGGACCGCCGGCCGCGTGGTCCCCGTCAGCCGAGTGCGGCGCCCAGCAGCCCCGTCAGCTCCCGCATGTCCGCGAAGACCACCGTCCCCGGACCGGCCAGCCGGTCCGCTCGGGTCAGACCGCCGGTGTAACCGAAGGCCCGCATGCCGGCGGCGCGGGCGGCCCGGACGCCGTACGGGCTGTCCTCGACCACCGCGCAGTGCCGCGGCGGGACGCCCATCGCGGCCGCCGCGTGCAGGAAGAGGTCGGGCGCGGGCTTGCCGCGGGCGACGTCGCGGGCGCTGAACATCCGGCCCTCGAAGCGGTCCAGCAGACCCGCGCGACCCAGGTTCCGGCGGATCGAGGCGTGGCTGCCGTTGGAGGCGAGGCAGTACGGGACGGCCAGCCCGTCCAGCACGTCGGCGACGCCCTCCACGGCCGTCAGCTCCGCGTCCAGGGCGTCCTCGTAGCGCTGCCTGAAGGGCGCCTGCCAGTCCGGCTCCAGCGGGCGGCCGCGCCGCTCCTCCACGAGGGAGGTGAGCAGGTCGTGCGGCGAGCCGACGAAGAGGTCGGCCATCTCCGTCTCGGTGAACTCGGCTCCCAGCGAGGCGAACACCTCCCGGTCCACGCGGCAGTAGATCCGCTCGCTGTCCACCAGGACGCCGTCGCAGTCGAAGATCACCAGTTCGGTGGGGTGATGGGTCATGGCCCCGACCCTACGGTCGGGGTGATCACCGATGAGTTCCGGTCCGAGGGTCGGTCTCAAGCCGTGTGGACACCAGCCGACCGCTCGTCGTGACCCTGCCCGCCCGGCCGACCGGGGACGAGGTGGCGCGCCTGTGCGCCGAGCTCGGGGCCGCCCCGCCCGGGGAGGTGGTCTGCGAGGTCGGCGCGCTCGCACCGGCCGACCTCGCCGCCGTCGACGCCCTCGCCCGGCTGAAGCTCGCCGCCGGGCGGCGGGGGCACCGGATCCGCTTCCACGGGGCGGGGCCCGACCTGCGGGCCCTGCTCCTGCTGACCGGCCTCGACGGGACCCTGAACGGATAGGTCCCGTCCTCCGGCCGGGACCTCAGCCCTCCAGCCGGGCCGGCAGGTCGAACAGCGGGAACCAGCGCTCGGTGTCCAGGAAGAAGTCCATCCCGGCGACCTTGCCGTCACGCAGCTCCAGGACGATGAGCGCCCAGGGGCCGTACCCGCCGGCCGGGTCCGGGTGGTACTGGGCGAAGGCCGGGGAGCCGTTGGCCACGGTCGGCACCAGCTTCGAGCCGGCGCAGACCTCGCCGACGCCCAGCATCCAGCCGACGATGTCGTCGTGGCCGCGGAGCCACAGGTCGTACGGCGGCATGGACATGGTCGCGTCCTCGTGGAGGAGCGCGGTGAGCGCCTTCATGTCGTAGCCCTCGAAGGCGGCGACGTACCGCTCCAGGAGCGCCTTCTGCTCCTCGTCGAGCGGGTTCGCCGCGTCGGAGGCGGCCGGCGCCTGCTCGGCGAGGGTCGCGCGGGCCCGCTGGAGGGCGCTGTTGACCGAGGCGACGGAGGTGTCGAGGAGCTCGGCGACCTCGCCGGCCTTCCAGGCGAGCACCTCGCGGAGGATGAGCACGGCGCGCTGCTTGGGCGGCAGGTGCTGGAGCGCGGCGACGAACGCGAGCCGGACGGTCTCGCGGTGCACCGCGGTCTCCGCAGGGTCGGCGACGGAGGGCAGCACCCGCCCGTCGGGCACGGGCTCCAGCCAGGTGATCTCCGGCTGCTTGACGAGCTGCGCCTGCGCCACCGGCGTGGGCGAGGTGAGGTCCATCGGCCGCGCCCGCCTGTTGCCGGCGTTGAGCGCGTCCAGGCAGACGTTGGTCGCGATCCGGTAGAGCCACGACCGCAGCGAGGAGCGGCCCTCGAAGGAGTCGATGGCCTTCCAGGCGCGGACCATGGTGTCCTGCACCGCGTCCTCCGCCTCGAAGGAGGATCCGAGCATCCGGTAGCAGTAACCGGTCAGCTCCCTGCGGTACTTGTCGAGTTCCTCGGTCGTCGCGGTCGCGGCGTCACTCATCGGGTCCACACCCCACTCACCCCTCACCGGCGCCCGTTCGGCACCGGTGAGGGGAAGCTATCGCAGTGGACCGACAACCGGGGTCAGGTTCCCGGCTTGCGCCCGTAGATGTAGACGTCGTCGCCGTTCCTGAGCAGGTTCCAGTACGCCTTGGCGTCGGCCGACCGCATGTTCACGCAGCCGCCCGAACCCGGCGGGTTCCACATCGACTTGGTCGTCGAGTGGAAGGCCTGGCCGCCGTCGAAGAACTGCGAGTACGGCATGGAGACGTGGTACAGCGTCGACCAGTGGTTGATGTTGCGCCAGTAGATCTTCTTGGAGCCGGGACGGGTCTCCGTGCCGTCCTTGCCCGTACGCACCGGCACCGGGCCGTACTTGAGGCGGGCGCCGTCCTGGATCCAGCTGAGCTGGCGCGTCAGGTCGACGCAGGCGATGCGGCCCCGGTTGGTCGGGCAGGCGCCCGAGCGGTTGGGGTTGGTGCCCGCAGCCTTCTGCTGGAGCATCGTGTTCATCGTGCGCCAGGTGATCGTCCCGGCGTACCCCATGGTCGGGGTGATGCCGTGCTTGCGCTGGAAGGACTGGATGGCCTGACAGTCGCCGAGCGACTGGCGGCCGTCGGCCGTGCGCCCGAGGAACTTCTCCACCTGCTTCTGGTACGGCCCCGTCGTCACGTTGCAGGACGCCGCCTGCGCCGGTGCCGCGCCGAGCGCGATCGTCATCGGCACCACGAGTGACGTGACGCCGACCGCGATGCCCGCTCTCTTGCCTATCCGATCCATGATCCGGTTCATGATCGTCAACTCCCCCTTGAGTCCTGTCCCGTAGGACGCGCGGGGGAGTCTTCCAGTTGCAGGACCGCGGGGGGAGGGGTCAGGAGGCGGCGAGCCGCAGCCGGCGCGCCTGCGTCCGGGCGCTGAGGCTGCCGTAGAGCGTCACCGAGACGACGCCGAGGACGGCGACCAGGCCGATGAGGACCGTGCCCGCCCAGCCGCCCGCGTGGAAGGCGATCGCGCCGAGCGTGCCGCCCGCGCTGCTGCCCAGGTAGTACGCGGACTGGTAGAGCGCGGACGCCTGCGCGCGGCCGGTCGTCGCCGTGCGGCTCACCGAGGAGGAGGCCACCGCGTGGCCCGCGAAGAAGCCCGCGGTGATGAGGACCAGGCCCGCGAGGACCGCGGCGAGGGAGTCGGCGAGGGAGAGCAGCAGCCCCGTGGCGGTGGTGGAGACCGCCAGGTAGAGCGCGCCGCGCCGGCCGAGCCGTCCGACCAGCCGTCCGGCGGCCGCCGAGGCGACCGTGCCGACCAGGTAGATCAGGAAGATCGAGCCGATCACGCCCTGCGGGAGGGAGAACGGCGCCTCGACGAGCCGGTAGCCGATCACGGTGTACACCGCGCCGAAGACCGTCATGAACAGCGCGCCGATCACGTACAGCCGCACCAGCAGCGGATCGGCCAGGTGCCCGCGGACGGTGCGCGCGAGCGCCGTCGGGTTCAGCGTGCCCGGCGTGAAGTGCCGCGCCTTCGGGAGCAGCGCCCGGAAGGCGATCGCGCAGAGCAGCGAGGTCAGCCCGACGGCGGCCAGACCCGCGCGCCAGCCCCACATCTGGGCGACCCAGCCGGTCACCAGCCGGCCGCTCATGCCGCCGATGGAGTTGCCCGCGACGAAGAGGCCGATCGCGGCGACGAGCGCCTTGGGCCGGACCTCCTCGGCGAGGTACGCCATCGCGGAGGCGGGCAGCCCGGCGAGCGCGGCGCCCTGGAGGGCGCGGAGCACGACCAGGGACTCCAGGTTCGGGGCGAGCGGCACCAGGAGGGCGAGGACGACCGCGACCGTCAGGGAGGCGGTCATCGTCGTCCGCCGGCCGAAGCGCTCCGAGAGGGCGCTCAGCGGGAGCACGCAGAGGGCCAGGGCGCCGGTCGCGGCGGAGACCGTCCAGGAGGCGGCGGAGGCGGTGGCGCCGAACTCGGCCGAGACGGCCGGGAGGAGGGCCTGCGTGGAGTAGAGGAGGGCGAAGGCGGCCAGTCCCGCGGCGAACAGAGCGAGGCTCAGGCGGCGGTAGCCGGGGGCGCCGGGGGCGAGGCGGGTGTCGGCGGACGCGCTGGTGGCGGCCGCCTTGGTACTGGCGGGAGGCATGTCACGAACGTAGGACGCCCCGCTTCATGCGTCCAATGCACGGAACTGCTGTAATCGTTCCCATGGTGCATGAGTACAGGTCACAGCCTCGCCTGTCACCGAACAGTAACGAAGATGACATGGGACACCTGCTCGCGCCGCGGCTCGCCCTCTTCGCCGCCGTCGCCCGCCACGAGCACGTGACCCGCGCCGCGGCCGAGATGGGCGTGCCGCAGTCGACGCTCTCGCGCGCCATGGTCCGGCTCGAACAGGACCTCGGCGTCGCCCTCTTCGCCCGCCGCGGCCGCACGGTCTCCCTCACCCCGGCCGGCCGCCGCTTCCTCACCGCCGCCGAGCGGGCGCTCGCCGAGGTGGAACGGGCCGCCGACACCGTACGGGCCGACGCGGACCCCGCCGCCGGTCGGGTCGCCTTCGGCTTCCTCCACACCATGGGCTCCGAGACCGTCCCCGGACTGCTGCGCGCCTTCCGCGTCGACCACCCGGGAATCCGCTTCACCCTCGTCCAGAACTACGGCGAGGCGATGATCGAACGGCTCCGGGCCGGGGACCTCGACCTCTGCCTGACCTCCCCGGTGCCCGACGCCCCCGACCTGGTGGCCCGCCGCCTCGACGAACAGCGGCTGCGGCTCGTCGTCCCGGACGACCACCGGCTCGCCGGCCGCCGCCGCGTCCGCCTCGCCGAGGCCGCCGACGAGACCTTCGTGACCCTGGAACCGGGGTACGGGCTCCGCCGCATCACCGACGACCTGTGCGCGGAGGCGGGCTTCCGGCCCCGGATCGCCTTCGAGGGCGAGGAGGCCGAGACCCTGCGCGGCCTGGTCGCGGCCGGCCTCGGCGTCGCCCTGCTGCCGCCACCCGCCGTCCCCCGGCCGGGCGTCGTCGAACTCACCGTCACCGCGCCCCGGGCGGTCCGCGAGATCGGCGTCGCCTGGCTCGACGGCCACCCCGACACCGCGCCGGTGGCCGCCTTCAAGAAGTTCCTGCTCGGCCGGCGCGGCCATCTGCTCCCGAAGGAGCCGTCACCTCCGGCGTGAGCCGCCGAAGCCCGCCGCCAGCGGCATCCGCAGGCCCAGCGGCGGCGGCGCCGCCATCGCGTCCGTCACCGGGCGGGCGACGGGCCGGGCGAAGAGCGCGCCGAGGACGAAGTCGGCGGCGAGCGCCCGGACCTCGTCGGCGTACTGGCGCAGGGCGTGGCCGTCCGCGTGCACCTCGAAGCGGCAGGTGTCACGGTTGGCCTTCTTCGCCCGCTCGGCGAAGCGGAACGACAGCTCGGGGTCCGTCCGCGCGTCGTTCGTGCCGTGCACGAGCAGCACCCGGCGCCCCACCAGCTGCCGCACCGGCTCCGGCTCGGCCGCCACGTCGTCCTCCGGCAGCCAGGGGGCCAGGGCCAGGACCGCGCCCACCCCCTCGTGTCCGGCCGCCCGCAGCGCCGCCCGGCCGCCGAGACCGTGCCCGACGAGACAGACCGGGACGTCGCCGTACCGCCGGACGGCCTCGGCGACGGCCCAGGAGGCGTCCGCCGCGAGCTGGGCGTCGGTGCCGTTCCAGCCGCGCCCCCGGTAGCGCACCACGTGCGCGACGAGTCCGTCGGACCGGCCCGCCCGGACGAGGCCGCGGCCGAGCGGCAGCATCGCCGCGTGGGCCCGGGCCGAGGCCCGCCGCCCCGACACCGGATCGCCGTCCGGCAGGAGCAGCACCACGCCGCCCACCGCCGCCGACGTGCGGGAACCGCCAACAGGACGTCCGAGCCGGGGTCTCCGGGCCTCGGACGGCCCCACGAGTGCGTAGTGCGCCATGACAGAACAGTCTCAGAAGCGGAGGTGTACACCAGTGGTACGCGCGATCTCTGTTACGTATCGTCCGGAGAGCGAACGCCCGCGCCCCCGCGGCCCGTTCGGGCCGCCGTGCCGGGCCGGCGCGCGGCCTTCCCGTCCGCGGCGGGGAAATCCGGCGCCCGCGCGGCGCGACGGGGCGCGCTCTACGCGCGTAGGGGCTACAGTGCGGAAATGACGAGCCAGACTCCCAGCGTCCCCACCGCGGACCAGGTCCGCCGTGCCCCGAAGGTGCTGCTCCACGACCACCTCGACGGCGGACTGCGCCCCGGCACGATCATCGAACTGGCCCGGGAGCAGGGTTACGACCAGCTCCCCGAGACGGAGCCCGACAAGCTCGGCGTCTGGTTCCGCGAAGCGGCCGACTCCGGCTCGCTGGAACGCTACCTGGAGACCTTCGCGCACACCTGCGCCGTCATGCAGACCCGCGAGGCCCTGGTCCGCGTCGCCACCGAGTGCGCGGTCGACCTCGCCGAGGACGGCGTGGTCTACGCGGAGGTGCGCTACGCGCCCGAGCAGCACCTGGAGGGCGGACTCACCCTCGAAGAGGTCGTCGAGGCCGTCAACGAGGGCTTCCGGGAGGGCGAGCGGCAGGCCAGGGCCGACGGGTACCGCATCCGGATCGGTGCCCTGCTGACCGCCATGCGGCACGCGGCCCGGGCGCTGGAGATCGCCGAACTCGCCAACCGCTACCGGGACTCCGGCGTGGTCGGCTTCGACATCGCGGGCGCCGAGGCCGGCTACCCGCCCACCCGCCACCTCGACGCCTTCGAGTACCTCAAGCGGGAGAACAACCACTTCACCATCCACGCGGGCGAGGCGTTCGGCCTGCCGTCGATCTGGCAGGCGCTCCAGTGGTGCGGCGCCGACCGGCTCGGGCACGGCGTCCGGATCATCGACGACATCGAGGTCGCCGACGACGGCACGGTCCGGCTCGGCCGCCTCGCCGCCTACGTCCGCGACAAGCGCGTCCCCCTGGAGATGTGCCCCTCCTCCAACCTCCAGACCGGCGCGGCCGCCTCGTTCGCCGAGCATCCGATCGGCCTGCTCCGCACCCTTCACTTCCGGGCCACGGTCAACACCGACAACCGGCTCATGAGCGGTACGACCATGAGCCGGGAATTCGAGCTGCTGAACGAGGCATTCGATTACACGCTCGACGACATGCAGTGGTTCACGGTCAATGCGATGAAATCAGCGTTCATTCCTTTCGATGAACGCCTGGCGATGATCAATGAGGTCATCAAGCCCGGATATGCCGAGCTGCGGTCCGAATGGCTGTTCCAGCAGACGGCCGCGACCAGCGACTCTTCCCGTACGGCGGGCTGAGCGGCGCCCCGTCCGAAGTAGGGAGGCGGCCGGGTCGGCGCGACACCCGGCCGCTTTCCGGTGTTTGCGGAGGAGTCGATCGCTGGTTAGGTTGCAGAGCCGCTCTGCATTCCCAGGATTTCCCCTCCCGGCTTTCCCGGAAGCCCCCGGATTCCCCAAGGAAGATTTTCAGATGAAGCAGTCTGCCGCCAAGAAGCTCGGTGTCGCCGCTCTCGGTGCCGCTTTCGCCGCCGCCGCCGCCGGCACGGCCTCCGCCGCGCCGTCCCTGCCGCTCGACGCCGACGCGCTGGGCACGGTGACCAAGGCCGTCCCGCTGGGTGACGGCCTCACCGAGCTCCCCGACGGCGCCGCCGAGTCCCTCGGCGCCGGGCAGGGCGCCCTCGGCCAGGGCGTCGACCAGGGCGTGAAGACGCTCCCGGCCGCCGCCGGCCAGGCCACCCAGAGCCTCCCGCTCGACGCCGCCGCCGGCGGCCTCGGCGCCACCCCGCTCGGCGGCCTCCTGGGCGGCCTGCCGCTCGGTGGCCTCCCGATCGGCTGACACCCGCCGCACCGCCGAAGGGGCGCGCACCCGGACCTCCCGGGTACGCGCCCCTTCGGCGTGCGCGGTGCGCGCGGCTACCAGGCCGCGGTCGCCCGCTTCTCGGACGGCAGGAAGATCCAGAGCGCCAGGTACAGCAGGAACTGGGGTCCGGGCAGCAGGCACGACACCAGGAAGATCAGTCGCATCGTCCACGCGGAGGTGCCGAAGCGCCGTGCCAGCGCCGCGCACACTCCGCCGATCACGCGTCCGTCACGGGGGCGGATGACTGCGGCCATGGTGGGCTCCTTCGGAGTCGGTCCGGGAGCCGCTCCGTCGGGCTCCCGATGACTCCATGGTGCCGCCGGACGGGTCTCCGGGGCGTCGGTCTACCGGGCGATCGGGACCCTGGGAATCGTCGGGGTCGAACCCTGAGCCGTCTCGTTCCGGGGGAGGGCGGAGCCCCCGCCGGACCCGCTGCCCGCGGACGAGGCCCCTCGTCCCGGCTCCGACCTGCGGCGCAGCCAGCCGCGGCCGGCCGGCACGAGGAGGAGATGGGCGAGCGCCACACCCGCCGTGTTCAGCAGGACCGAGTCCACGTCGACGACCTGTCCCGGCACGGCGGTCTGCAGCAGCTCCACGGCCAGCGACAGCAGCGCGCCGGCGGCGGTCGTCCGGGCCAGGGAGGCCCACCGGGAGACGTCGAGCCGTCCGTCGGCCATCGGCAGCAGCACCCCGAGCGGCGCCAGGAGCAGCAGCCCCTCGCCGATCAGCCGGGCCGCCGCGCCGG
Source organism: Streptomyces sp. NPDC104202 (assembly GCF_055584185.1). NCBI lineage: Bacteria > Bacillati > Actinomycetota > Actinomycetes > Kitasatosporales > Streptomycetaceae > Streptomyces > Streptomyces sp. NPDC104202. The sequence continues at coordinate 14,679 of NZ_JBVJMN010000007.1, forward strand.
CGCCGAGGGCCAGGTCGGCCCGCAGACCGTGCAGCGGGATCGTGTTCGGCGCGGTCACCCAGGCCACGTCCCGTGGCCGCAGGCTGACCCAGGCCACGAGCAGCAGATGCGCGAGGAGGAGAGAGAACCCCACCACGCGGACGACCACGGCGGCACCACCGCCCGAACCTTGACGCTGCACGCCCCCCAAGACGCCCGTCGCGGCGGAATCGGTTCCGCCGCGACACCGGACGCCTCGCCGTGTCAGCCCGTGGACGTCGCCGTCGGGGCGGCCGCCGGAGCCGTCGGCGGGGTGGACTCCGGGCGCTCGCGCAGCTCGGTCGTGCACCGGTACCGCTTGGGCGGGTAGGCGCCGGGGCCGCCCAGCAGGACCGTGTGGCCGCCCGCGCCCGCCGAGCTCTCCGCGAAGGTGCAGACGATCTGCGACAGCGCGGTCGGCGCCAGGTCCTCCGGCTGGCGGCTCAGCCGCAGGGTGCCGGCCGGGTCGCCCTTGTACCCGCCCCGCACGGCCAGCGGACCCCGCACCGCGCTGGTGAAACCGGCCTGCCGCTCGCCGTCCGACGGCTCGGCGGTCAGCTGCGCCAGCAGCCCCGTGGCCGTGCGCACCGGGTCGCCGCCCGCCTTCTCCTCCGGCAGCGGCGAGCGGCGGTCCACCGGCTCCAGCTGCGATCCGCAGACCAGGAACACCCGGACCGGCACGCCCTGCGCGGCCGACGGCGACGGAGACTCCTCGGTGACGCTGCACGGCACGCGCGACGGGGCGGCGCCCGCGTCCACGGGGACCGACGTCGTCCTGATCCCGCAGCCGGTGACCAGCGCGGCCAGCGCGGCCGCGCTCAGGGCGCCGGCTCCCGCCGTACGCCCGAAGGTGCGGCGCCTCACTCTTCCTCCACCTCGCCCTGGCTGCTGCGGGTCTGCACCTCGCGCGTGATCCCCGACGCGTCGAGCGGCAGCCGCAGCACGAACACCGCGCCGTCCACCGCCCCGTCCTCGCCGACCGAGTTGGACGCCGTGATCGACCCGCCGTGGATCAGCGCGTTCTCCATGGCGATCGACAGGCCGAGACCGCTGCCCTCGGAGCGCGGCCGGGACGCGCTCGCCTTGTAGAAGCGGTCGAAGACGTGCGGCAGCACCTCCTCGGGGATGCCGGGGCCGTGGTCACGGACCGCGATGACCAGCTCCTCGGCCTCCGTGCGCACCGAGACCCGCACCGGCGAACCGCCGTGCTTGAGCGCGTTGCCGATGAGGTTCGCCAGGATCACGTCCAGGCGGCGCGGGTCCAGCGGCGCCACGATCCCGCGCGCCGCGTCGAGGTCGACCGCGTCCAGCCAGGCCCGCGCGTCGATGCAGGCGGTGATCTGGTCGGCGATGTCCACCTCGTCGAGGACGAGGCGCGCGGTGCCCGCGTCGAAGCGGGTCACCTCCATCAGGTTCTCCACCAGGTCGTTCAGCCGCCGCGTCTCGCTCACCACCAGCGCCACCGCCGGGGCGATCATCGGGTCCAGGGTGTCCTGCTCGTCCTCCAGGACCTCGGTGACGGCCGTCAGCGCGGTCAGCGGGGTGCGCAGCTCGTGCGACATGTCGGCGACGAACCGGCGGCTGGACTCCTCCCGCGCGCTCATGTCCGCGACCTTCTTCTGCAGGGACTCGGCCGCGCTGTTGAACGTCCGGGACAGATCGGCCAGTTCGTCCGCGCCGGAGACCCGCAGCCGCGTGTCGAGCTTGCCCTCGCCGAGCTGCCGGGCCGCCTCGCCGAGCCGGTGCACCGGGCGCAGCACGGTCGTCGCCGCGACCTGCGCGAGCAGCACGGAGCCGACGACGGCGAGCGCCGTCGCGATCCCCAGGGACCAGGCGAGCGAGTTCAGGTCGGCCTTCTCCGCGGCCAGCGACTTGAACATGTAGCCGGCCGGTCCGCCGCCGTCGATCCGCGTCCCGCCGACCAGGTACGGCGTGCCGCCCCGTTCGGTGCGCTGCCAGAACAGGTGGTGGCGGTAGGGGTTGGCCTCCGTCACCGGCCGCTCGGTGTCCACGGCCTCGCGCAGCGACAGCGGCACGTCGGCGAGGGTGAAGTCGTCGGGGTCGGAGGCGCCGACGATCGGCTTGCCCGCGTCCCGCTCGCCGAGCAGCAGCACCTGGTAGTTCGCGGCGCTGCCGCCCGCCATCTGCTCGGCGGTCCGCCTCAGGTCGTCCTGGGTCGGCCGGAGCGGCAGCGTGGCGGCCCGGTTCTGCATCTCCTGCCGGAAGTCGTTGAGCGCCCCGTCCTGGGTACGGGTCAGCACCGCCTCGCGGTTGAGCCAGTACGCGATGCCGGAGGCGGCGACGGCCGCGGTGAGCGCGACCAGGGCGAAGACGACGACGAGCCGCAGCCGCAGGCTGGAGAGCCGGGGCCGCGCGAGGATCCCCGTACTCACGCAGGGACGTCCAGCCGGTAGCCGACGCCCCGCACGGTGCGGATGAGCGTGGGCGAGGACGGCACGTCCTCCACCTTGGCGCGCAGCCGCTGCACGCAGGCGTCGACGAGCCGCGAGTCGCCCAGGTAGTCGTGCTCCCACACCAGCCGCAGCAACTGCTGCCGGGAGAGGGCCTGTCCGGGCCGCCGGCTCAGCTCCAGCAGCAGCCGCAGCTCGGTCGGCGTGAGCTGGAGGTCCTCGCCGTTCTTGGTGACGGTCATCGCGGACCGGTCGATGACGAGGGACCCGTACGTCGCGGAATCCGTCGACTCCCGCTCGCCGCGCCGCAGTACGGCCCGGATGCGGGCGTCGAGCACCCGGCCCTGCACGGGCTTGACCACGTAGTCGTCGGCACCGGACTCCAGTCCGACGACCACGTCGATGTCGTCACTGCGCGCGGTGAGCAGGATGATCGGCAACTGGTCGGTGCGACGGATCCGCCGACAGACCTCGAAGCCGTCGATGCCGGGCAGCATGACGTCGAGCACGACCAGGTCCGGCCGCTGCTCGCGCAGCAGCTGGAGCCCGTCCTCGCCCGTCGCGGCGGTGGCCACCCGGTGGCCCTGCCGGGACAGGGAGAGTTCGAGGGCCGTGCGGATGGCGTCGTCGTCCTCGATCAGCAACAGAAAAGGCACGGCAGCATTCTGTCGCATTCGGCCGTCCGAGTTCGACCGCCGGGAGGCGCGCTTCTGTTCCACCCCCTGTGACACGGCTGTGACAGTCGGCGGACAACGCCATGAAGTCCCCGGGGGAAGCTTCTTGGCACACGGACCGAAACACACTCCAACCGACGGGGGGCGCGAGATGAACGCACTGCACAGCACCACCTCAAGCGCAGTTGTCACGCGTCTCCACGACGTCGTGCGGAGCACGGAGAAGTCCGGCGCGGTGAACGGGCGGGGGTGCGTTCGCAGCGTCGGGCGTCAGCGCAAGGCGCCGTACATGGTGGCCGTTGCTGACGGGGGAGCGGCGTACGGGGAGGGCACGGGGGAACGCGTCACCTGCTCGGAGGCCGAGTTCACGGCCTACGTCCAGGAGCGTCGTGCCTCCCTGTACGCCACCGCCTACCACCTGACCGGTGACCGTTTCGAGGCCGAGGACCTGCTCCAGAGCGCGCTGTTCTCCACCTACCGCGCCTGGGACCGGATCAGCGACAAGGCCGCGGTCGGCGGATACCTCCGCCGCACCATGACCAACCTGCACATCAGCGCCTGGCGCCGGCGCAAGCTCAACGAGTACCCGACCGAGGAGCTCCCCGAGACGGTGGGCGAGACGGACGCGATGCGGGGAACCGAGCTGCGCGCGGTCCTGTGGCAGGCCCTCGCCCGGCTGCCCGAGCTCCAGCGGACGATGCTGGTGCTGCGCTACTACGAGGGCCGGACCGACCCGGAGATCGCGGAGATCCTGGACATCAGTGTCGGCACGGTGAAGTCGAGCATCTGGCGCTCGCTGCGGCGACTGCGCGAGGACGAGGTGCTGAGCTTCGGCCGTGACGAGGAGGAGTCCTTCGGCGAGCTGGTGGCCTGAAGGTCGGGGGGAACGGGGAAAGACCGCGCGGGCCACGGGGGAAACGGGGCTCGCGGGGTCGTCACGGGGGGAACACGGGGGAACCGTACGGGGGTACGGGGATGACGAAGCGGGCTGTACGGGCCGGGGGGTCTCGTACGGCCCGCTTCGTGCCGTGTGCCGGGTGGCGCCGGCGTCAGCTCGCCGCCGGGGTGCGGTGGCGGCCGGCCGCGGCGGCGGCGAGACGCCCCAGGGCCTCCGGCTTCGCGCAGGGGTGGGCGCCCAGCTCGGCCTGACGGGCCACGATGGCCCGCTCCGCGCGCATCAGCCGCCAGCCGCGGCGCAGCAGGAAGGGCACGGACTTCCGGCCCTCGCGCAGGTCGCGGGCGAGACGGCGGCGGAAGGTCGTCGAGGGACGGCCGCGCAGGCAGAGCGCGTCCGCGAGGACGTCGAGCTCGCGGCAGCGGCCCACGATCTCGGCCGCGAAGATGCCCTCCGCCACGAACAGCGGGGTCCGCTCGATGTCGAACCGCTCCCGGCCGACGCGGGAGCTGGTGGAGATGTCGTACACGGGGACGTCGGTGCGTCCCGTGCGGCACAGCTCGACGATGGCGGCGACGGCCGCGTCGGCGTCCCAGGACCGCGGGGAGTCCCAGTCGATGTCCGTGCTGCCGTCGACGAGCGGGAGCGACGGGTCGTCGCACTCCTTGTAGAAGTCGTCGAGGCGCAGGACCGGGAGGCCGGTGACGGCGGCGAGGGACGACTTGCCGGAGCCGGAGGGGCCCGTGAGCAGGACGACACGGGTCGGGATCGGTTGGGAACTCACGGGACACCAGTGTGAAGCATTCCCCCGTGCAGGGGACCCCCGCAGGAGGCCGTTGGTATCGAGCATCACACCTCGACTACTGTCGGTGGCCGCTCGGTCACCCCTCGGAAGGAACGTCATGGCGCGTCACGCAGAACCCCGCACCCCCCGCCGCAGCGCCCTGCTCAAGGCCGGTCTCACGGTCACGGCGGCGGGCGCCGCGCTGGTCGGCGGGGGCGCCGCGGCCCAGGCCGCGGCCCCGGTGCCGCTGCCCGTCGACTCGCTGACCCGCACCGACGCCGCCGCGGCCGGGACCGGCGCGCTCTCCGGCGTCACCCACGGCCTGGGCCCGCTGACCCGGCTCCAGCTCGACCCGCTGGCCAACACCGGCGTCGACCCGCTCGCCAACGGCCTCGGCACCCAGGTCGCCGACTTCAAGCCGATCGGCACGAACCTCGTCACCGACCACGTCACGAAGGGCGGGGCCGTCGCCGACCTCCCGGTGGCCGGGCCGCTCACCCAGGGGCTGCTGCCCTAGGGCCGGCGGGGCGGGGGACGCTCAGCGGCGGCCCCGGCGGAGCCAGCCCTGGGCCCCGCGAGGCTGGGGCGGCCTCGGCCCGGCGTCGTGCGGGGACCGCCCGCTGTGCGGCTGGACGTCCTTCAGGCGCCCGCGCCACGGTCCGTCCGCCATCCGCAGATGGACGATCAGCGGGCCCTCGGGCAGCGGGAAGGTCTCCCGGCGCCGGCCGATCTCGTTGACGGCCGATCGGCGGTGCTCCGGCAGGGTGGTGGGGTCGTCGTGGTCCGCCAGCTCGTAGAGGTGGACGATGAAGTTGTCCTTGCCCCGGTAGTGGAAGGCGGCGTCCGCCGCGCCCCCGGTGTGCAGCAGGACGTCCGGCCCCTCGCACTCCAGCGGCTCCTCGGTCAGCCGCCGGGCGGCCGCCAGCGGCAGGACCCGCATCTCCCAGGGGCCGTCCGCCCGCAGTTTCAGCCGCAGCCTGCCGTTCGACGGCACCACGGGGAGGACCCGGCCCCGGAAGTCCTCCTGCGTGCTGTTGATCAGGCTGCTCTCCTCCTTGTTGAAGCGGGTGAGCGGCCACAGCCCCGTGTACCCGTCGCCGTCGACGGCCAGCTCGACCACCACCGGGCCGGGCGGGAGGTCCTCCACGGTGATCACGTCGTTGCCCCGGCCGCTGCGCGTCCGCGGCGCGAACAGGCCGCCGAACGTCCAGTCCGGGGCGCCGGGCGCGGCGGGCGCGCCGGAGGGGACGGGCGCGGGTCCCGCGGCCGTCTTCCCCGGCGCCTCGATCGGGAAGGGGTACGGGGCGGGAGCCGGGGTCACCGGCGGCGCCGGGGCGGGAGCCGGTGCCGGGGCGGGCCTGACGGCCGGTGTCACGGCCTCCGGGGCCTTCGTCATCGACGGGCGCGCCGTCACCGGCGCGGGAGCCGCCGGGGGCCCCTCGGCGGCCACGTCGACGCCGTGGGCGGCCGCGAGGCCCTCCAGGCCGTCCGGGTGGCCCTGCCCCACCGCGCGGAACTTCCAGCCGCCCGCGCGGCGGTACAGCTCCGCGAGGACCATCGCCGTCTCCCCGCCGGCGTCGGTCACGGCGTAGCGCGCGACCGAGGTGCCGTCCGGCGCGAACGCCTCCACGGCCAGCCCGGCCGCGTCCCGCAGGGCGCCGCCCTCCGTCGACGCGACGACGAGGACGCGGGAGACCTCCGCCTCGGTCGCCGTCAGACCGGCCTCCAGCCACGCCGTGCCGTCCTCGCCCCCGACCAGCCGCACGGCCCCCGAGGGATGGACCGGGGCGCCGTGGAACACGATGTCCGCGTCGCCCCTGACCCGGCCCCGCTCCGTCAGCAGCAGCGCCGCGACGTCGACGCCCCCGCGGACGGCGACGCGCAGCGCCACCGTCGGGACGAAGGCGTTGGCTCCCTTGACCATGTCCCCCATGACGTACCCGCCCCTCCGCTCGTGTCACCGACACCGTCGGTCCCCTCCGGATCTTGCGGTGGACGGGGCCGCCGGGGCAAGACCCGGCGGGCAGGGCGGGCGGGGCGGGTGGGGCGGGAACGACGAACGGCCCCCGGGTGCGCACACCCGGGGGCCGTTCGCCGAGCCGTCAGTACGAGGAGCCCGACGCGCCCAGCGAGCCCGTCGGGTGCCAGACCGTCTTGGTCTCCAGGAAGGCGGTCATGCGGTCCGTGCCGGGGGAGTCGGCGAAGTCCTCGGCGCGCGGCCGCAGGACGCGCTTGAGGTTGTCCGCCGCCGCGATCTCCAGGTCGCGGGCGAGGTCGCCCTCGGTCGCGCCCGTGAGGTCGATGGCGTTGACGTCCTGGTGGGCCGCGAGGTGCGGGCCCATCTCGGCCACCTTGCCGGAGAGGATGTTGACGACACCGCCCGGCAGGTCGGAGGTGGCGAGCACCTCGCCCAGCGAGAGCGCCGGCAGCGGGGACTTCTCGCTCGCGATGACGACGGCCGTGTTACCCGTCGCGATCACCGGGGCGATTACCGAGACCAGGCCCAGGAAGGACGAGTCCTGCGGGGCCACGACCGTGACGACACCGGTCGGCTCGGGGGAGGAGAGGTTGAAGTACGGGCCGGCGACCGGGTTGGCGCCGCCGACGACCTGGGCGATCTTGTCGGTCCAGCCGGCGTACCAGACCCAGCGGTCGATCGCCGCGTCGACGACCGCCGCCGCCTTCGACTTCGACAGGCCCTCCGCGTCCGCGACCTCGCGGACGAACTGCTCCCGGCGCCCCTCCAGCATCTCGGCGACGCGGTAGAGGACCTGGCCGCGGTTGTACGCGGTCGCGCCCGCCCAGCCGCCGAAGGCCTTGCGGGCGGCGACGACCGCGTCACGCGCGTCCTTGCGGGAGGAGAGCGGCACGTTCGCCAGCCACTTGCCCTTCGAGTCCGTCACCTCGTACACCCGGCCGCTCTCGGAGCGGGGGAACTTGCCCCCGACGTACAGCTTGTAGGTCTTGAAGACGCTCAGCCGCGTCGCCGACTCAGACATCGAGGTAGGCCTCCAGACCGTGACGGCCGCCCTCGCGGCCGAAGCCCGACTCCTTGTAGCCGCCGAAGGGCGAGGTCGGGTCGAACTTGTTGAACGTGTTGGCCCAGACGACACCCGCGCGGAGCTTGGAGGCGACCGCCAGGATGCGGGAGCCCTTCTCCGTCCAGATGCCGGCGGACAGGCCGTACTGGCTGTTGTTGGCCTTCGCGACGGCCTCGTCCGGCGTACGGAAGGACAGCACCGACAGGACCGGGCCGAAGATCTCGTCGCGGGCGATGCGGTGCGCCTGGGTGACGCCGGTGAAGAGCGTCGGGGCGAACCAGTAGCCGGCCGACGGGATCTCGCAGGAGGCGCTCCAGCGCTCGGCGCCCTCCGCCTCGCCCTGCTCCACCAGCGAGGTGATCCGGGCCAGCTGCTCCGAGGAGTTGATGGCGCCGATGTCGGTGTTCTTGTCGAGCGGGTCGCCCAGCCGCAGCGTGTTCAGGCGGCGCTTGAGCGAGTCGAGCAGCTCGTCCTGGATCGACTCCTGCACCAGGAGGCGCGAGCCCGCGCAGCAGACCTGGCCCTGGTTGAAGAAGATGCCGTTGACGATGCCCTCGACGGCCTGGTCGATCGGGGCGTCGTCGAAGACGATGTTGGCGCCCTTGCCGCCCAGCTCCAGCGTCACCTTCTTGTCGGTGCCGGCGACCGAGCGCGCGATGGCCTTGCCGACGGCGGTCGAGCCGGTGAAGGCGACCTTGTTCACGTCCGGGTGCCCGACCAGCGCGGCGCCCGTCTCCCCGTAGCCGGGGAGGATGTTGACGACGCCCTTCGGCAGACCGGCCTGACGGCAGATGTCCGCGAAGAACAGGGCGGAGAGCGGGGTCGTCTCGGCCGGCTTCAGGACGACGGTGTTGCCCGTCGCGAGCGCCGGGGCGATCTTCCACGCCAGCATCAGCAGCGGGAAGTTCCACGGGATGACCTGGCCGGCCACGCCCAGCGGACGCGGGTTCGCTCCGTAGCCGGCGTGGTCGAGCTTGTCGGCCCAGCCCGCGTAGTAGAAGAAGTGCGCGGCGACCAGCGGGAGGTCCGCGTCGCGGGTCTCCTTGATCGGCTTGCCGTTGTCCAGGGTCTCCAGGACGGCCAGCTCGCGGCTGCGCTCCTGGATGATCCGGGCGATCCGGAAGAGGTACTTGGCGCGCTCGGAGCCGGGCAGCGCCGACCACTTCTCGAACGCCTTCCGTGCCGCCTTCACCGCGCGGTCGACGTCCTCGGCGCCCGCCTGGGCGACCTCGGAGAGGACCTCCTCGGTGGAGGGGGAGACGGTCTTGAAGACCTTGCCGTCGGCCGCCTCGACGAACTCGCCGTCGATGAACAGGCCGTAGCTGGGGGCGATGTCGACGACGGAGCGGGACTCGGGCGCCGGTGCGTACTCGAATGCAGATGCCATGTTGATCAGTCCACCGTCACGTAATCGGGGCCGGAGTAACGGCCGGTCGCCAGCTTCTGGCGCTGCATCAGCAGGTCGTTGAGCAGGCTGGAAGCGCCGAAGCGGAACCAGTGGTTGTCCAGCCAGTCCTCGCCCACGGTCTCGTTGACGAGCACCAGGAACTTGATCGCTTCCTTGGTGTTGCGGATGCCGCCGGCCGGCTTCACGCCGATCTGCACGCCGGTCTGCGCGCGGAAGTCGCGCACGGCCTCCAGCATGAGCAGGGTGTTGGCGGGGGTGGCGTTGACCGCGACCTTGCCGGTCGAGGTCTTGATGAAGTCCGCGCCGGCCATCATGCCGAGCCAGGAGGCGCGGCGGATGTTGTCGTACGTGGACAGCTCGCCGGTCTCGAAGATCACCTTGAGGCGGGCGCGGTCGCCGCACTCCGCCTTGATCGCGGCGATCTGCTCGTAGACCTTCAGGTAGTGCCCGGCGAGGAAGGCGCCACGGTCGATGACCATGTCGATCTCGTCGGCGCCGGCGGCGATCGCGTCGGCCGTGTCGGCGAGCTTCACGGGGAGCGCGGCGCGCCCGGCCGGGAAGGCGGTCGCGACCGAGGCGACCTTGACGCCGGTGCCCGCGACGGCGGCCTTGGCGGTGGCCACCATGTCGGGGTAGACGCAGACGGCGGCGGTCGTCGGCGTCGTGCGGTCGGTCGGATCGGGGTTGACGGCCTTGGCGGCGAGCGCCCGGACCTTGCCCGGGGTGTCCGCGCCTTCGAGCGTCGTCAGGTCGATCATGGAAATGGCCAGGTCGATGGCGTACGCCTTGGCCGTGGTCTTGATCGAGCGGGTGCCGAGGGACGCGGCGCGCGCCTCCAGGCCGACGGCGTCGACGCCGGGCAGCCCGTGGAGGAAGCGGCGCAGCGCACCGTCGGACGCGGTCACGTCGGCGAATGCGGATGCTGCGGATGCAGTGGTGGGCATGGTCACCAGTCGAGCATATCTACGCGCGTAGCGACCTGTACAGGGGCCACCCTTCGCGGAGCCCGAGGTCACGGGCCGCCGACCGGCGTGGTGGCGGTCGGCCCGGGGCCGTTCACCGCCGCCGTGAACCCTGTCACACGGCCGTGACACGGAGTGGACCGCTCCCTCACACAAGATCCTTAGATTTCTTCCCGCAGCCGGCCGGACCTCACCGTCCTGCGCCGCCGGACCGCCGCCCGCGTCCGACCCGCGGTTCCCCGCCTCCCCGCCTCTTGACCCGAGCGGGAGCACCACCCCACCCCACCCCACCCCACCCCAGGCCGGTCGCCGCACTCCACGCGGCGGCCGGCCGCCCCCCGTCCGCCCGGAGCAGTCCATGAAGCGCCGTACCCGTTCCCGTACCGCCGGCGTGCTGCTGGCGGCCGCCGCGGCGGCCCTGCTCGGGGCCTGTTCCGACGGCGACCCGGTGCCCGTCGCCCCGCCCGCCCGGATCGGGTCGGCGGCCGCCCCCGGCCCCACGGCGGCGGGCGCGGCCCCCGTCCGCCCGCTCGCCCACTCCCTGCCCGTCCGGGTGCAGCTGCCCGCCGCGGGCGTCGACACCGGGCCCACCGGGCCGGTCCTGCTGCTCGACCTGGCCTCCGACGGGACGGTCGAGGTGCCCTCCGTCGAGGAGGCGGACCGGATCGGGTGGTACGACCGGGGCGTCACGCCCGGGGAGACCGGCCCGGCGGTGCTCATCGGCCACTTCGACACCGTGCGCGGCCCGGCCGTGTTCAGGAACGTCTCCCGGGTGCGGGTCGGGGACGAGGTCACGGTGACCCGCGCGGACGGCTCCGCCGCGGTGTTCCGGATCAGGGAGCTGGAGCGGGTCGACGAGGGCGCCTTCCCGAGCGCCGAGGTCTACGGGAACACCCGCCGCCCCGAGCTGCGGATCGTCACCTGCGGGGGCGAGCTGGTCGACGGCCACCGCCCCGACAACATCATCCTGTACGCCGACCTCGTGGCCACGCGGGCCGCCTGAGCCTCCACCGGCGCGCTGAGGCACAATCGGCGGCATGACGACCCCCGACCCGACCCCCGAGCCGAGTCACGAGCCCGGCCGCGAGTCGACCCCCGCACGGCCGGCCGCCGACAAGCCGGCCGCCGACAAGCCGGCCGCCGACCGTGTCTTCCGTTCGCCCCTCGGGATCGCCAGCGGAGTGTTCCTGGTGGCCCTCGCGGGCCTGTTCTGCATCGACGCCGCGGTCCGCGGCGAGGGCCGGACCCCGTGGGTCGCGCTCGCGAGCCTGCTCCTCGCGGTCCCGCTCATCGTCGCCTTCACCATCCGCCCGGCGGTGTACGCCAACGAGGACCGGCTGCGCGTCCGCAACCCGTTCCGGTCGATCACGCTGCCCTGGGCCTGCGTCGCCGACGTCCGCGCCGGCTACTCCAGCGAGGTCCTCACCCAGGGCGGCACCACCTACCAGCTCTGGGCGATCCCCGTCTCGCTGCGCCAGCGGAAGCGGGCGGCCCGCCGCGCCGCGCGGGCCTCTCAGGACGACCCGCACGGCCGCACCTCCGTCACCGCCGACGTGCGCGACTCCGCCTCCCGGATCGCCTCCGGCGACAAGACCGTCGCCGACCTCCGCGACCTCGCCGAGGCCCGCGCCGCCCGCCCCGGCTCGCAGGGCGAGCCGCAGGTCCGCTGGGCGTACGAGATCATCGGCCCCGCGGTCGCCGGACTCCTGGTGCTCGTGATCCTGCTCGCGACCGGCTGACCCCCGCCGCACGCCGTGCGTGCGGGCCCTGCGCCGGAGGGCCGGTACGGACACGAGGTCCGTACCGGCCCTCCGGCGTGGCGGTCACAGGCCCGCGGCGGCGGACAGGTCGCGCTTGACCGCGGCGAGGATCTCGGCGCCCGTGGCGCGGGCCGCGGCGAGGCCGCTCGCGTCGGCGACCGGGACGACGACCTCCAGGTAGCACTTGAGCTTGGGCTCGGTGCCGCTCGGGCGGACGATCACCCGGGCCTTGTAGGCCCCCTCCAGGTGGTAGCGCAGGCCGTCCGTCGGCGGGAGGGACTCCGTGCCCTTCGTCAGGTCCTCGGCCGAGACGACCGTGAGGCCGGCGAGGGAGACGGGCGGGCGCTCGCGGAGCGCGGCCATCGCGTTCGCGATGACGGAGAGGTCCTCGACCCGCACCGACAGCTGGTCCGTCGCGTGCAGACCGTGCGCGACGGCGAGGTCGTCGAGCAGGTCGGTCAGCGTCCGGCCCCGCTCCTTGAGGACCGAGGCCAGCTCGGTGACGAGCAGCGCGGCCGTGATGCCGTCCTTGTCGCGGACGCCCTCGGGGTCGACGCAGTAGCCGAGCGCCTCCTCGTAGCCGTACCGCAGGCCGTCGACGCGGGCGATCCACTTGAAGCCGGTCAGCGTCTCCTCGTAGCCGACGCCCGCAGCCTCGGCGATGCGGCCGAGCAGCGAGGACGACACGATCGACTCGGCGAAGACGCCGGTGGCGCCCTTGTCCACCAGGTGCGCGGCGAGCAGCGCGCCGACCTCGTCGCCGCGGAGCATCCGCCAGCCGCCGTCGACGGAGGCGTCGGGCACGGCCACCGCGCAGCGGTCCGCGTCGGGGTCGTTGGCGATGACGAGGTCGGGAGCCACGGCCCGGGCCGCCTCGAAGGCGAGGTCCATGGCGCCCGGCTCCTCCGGGTTGGGGAAGGCGACCGTGGGGAAGGCGGGGTCCGGGTCGGCCTGCTCGGCGACGAGCGCCGGCGGCGGGAAGCCGGCCCGGGCGAAGGCGGCGGTCAGGACGTCCTTGCCGACGCCGTGCATGGCCGTGTAGACGGTCCGCGCGGTCCGGGGGGAGCCGGGCGTCAGGACCGCGTCCGTGCGCTCCAGGTAGGCGGACAGGACCTCGTCGCCGAGGGTCTCCCAGCCGGACTCCGGGCGCGGCACGTCGTGCAGCGAGCGGACGGCGTCGATCTCGGCGGCGATCTCCGCGTCGGCGGGCGGCACGATCTGCGAGCCGTCGCCCAGGTAGACCTTGTAGCCGTTGTCGCGGGGCGGGTTGTGACTCGCCGTCACCTCGACGCCCGCGACGGCGCCCAGATGCCTTATGGCGTACGCCAGGACGGGCGTCGGCAGCGGCCGGGGGAGGACCGCGGCGCGCAGCCCCGCGCCGGTCATCACGGCGGCGGTGTCACGGGCGAAGTCGGCCGACTTGTACCGGGCGTCGTAGCCGATCACCACGAGGCCGCCCTCCTCGCCCTTCGCCTTGAGGTACGCGGCGAGGCCGGCGGCGGCGCGGATGACCACCGAGCGGTTCATCCGCATCGGCCCGGCGCCCAGCTCGCCGCGGAGCCCGGCGGTGCCGAACTGGAGCGTCCCGGAGAAGCGGGCGGCGAGCTCGGCGGTGGCGCCGGCTTCGATGAGGCGCGCGAGCTCCTCGCGGGTCTCGCTGTCGGGGTCCTCGGCGAGCCATGCCTGGGCCCGGGTGAGGAGGTCGTCCTGCGTCACGGTGTGCCTTTCGGGGAGTGCGGGCGGGAGGGGCGGCGGGTGCGGGCCGGCGGCGCGTGCGCGCGGCCGTCGCGCGGAGCCTTTCCCCGCCCGGCCCCTTCCCGTAACCGGGGGATCCGCCCGGCCCCTTCCCGTAACCGGGGGATCCGTTCGGCGGCCCCCGTGAGCCGGGAGGCTCAGATGCGGTCGAGCACCCGGGTCAGGAGTTCGCCCATCCGGGCCGCCGAGTCGCGTCCCGCCTGGAGCACCTCCTCGTGGTTCAGCGGCTCGCCCGAGAGCCCCGCGGCGAGGTTGGTGACGAGGGAGATGCCCAGGACCTCGGCGCCGGCCTCACGGGCCGCGATGGCCTCCAGGACGGTGGACATGCCGACCAGGTCGCCGCCCATGACGCGGACCATGTTGATCTCGGCCGGGGTCTCGTAGTGCGGGCCGGGGAACTGGACGTAGACGCCCTCCTCCAGCGTCTCGTCGATCTCCTTGCACAGCGCGCGCAGCCGCGGCGAGTACAGGTCGGTGAGGTCGACGAAGTTGGCGCCCACGATGGGGGAGGCGGCCGTGAGGTTGAGGTGGTCGCTGATGAGGACCGGCTGGCCGGGGCGCATGCCCTCGCGCAGGCCGCCGCAGCCGTTGGTGAGGACGACCGTCTTGCAGCCGGCGGCGACGGCGGTGCGCACGCCGTGGGCGACGGAGGCGACGCCACGGCCCTCGTAGAAGTGCGTGCGGCCGAGGAAGACCAGCGCGCGCTTGGCGCCGATCTTGTACGAGCGGACCTTGCCGCCGTGGCCCTCGACGGCCGGCGGCGGGAAGCCGGGGAGCTCGGTGACCGGGAACTCGGCCTCGGGGGCGCCGAGCGCGTCGACGGCGGGCGCCCAGCCCGAGCCCATGACCAGGGCGACGTCGTGGCTCTCGACTCCGGTCAGCTCGCGAAGACGTGCGGCAGCGGCCTCGGCGGCCTCGTACGGGGTGGCAGTTGCGTTCACTGACTCTCTCGCCTCGGGGAGGGGAGTCCGAGGGGGGCCCCGGACGGATTTGTTACGCGAAGAAGCGTATCCGGAGATTGCCTACGCGCGTAGATGACGAGCTGACGGACATGCGATCGTTGTCTTGTCGTTTCCGACGAACGGGCGGTCCGGCAGCCGCGTGCGGATCAACAGGGGCGCTTCCGCAACTCCATCACGTAGTCGTGCGGCGCGCCCGCCGACTCGGCGGCGTCCGCCACCTCGCCCAGGTACCGGGCGGAGGGCAGACCGCCCTCGTAGGCGTTGAGCACGTACACCCAGGCCGCCTCCTCGCCGTCCAGGGTGTGCACCCGGACCCGCATCCGCCGGTAGATGTCGAGCCCCACGCCCTCCCAGCGGTCCATGGAGTCCTCGTCCATCGGGGCGATGTCGTACAGCGCCACGAAGACCTGGGACCGGGGGGCCTCCACGAGGGTGGCCAGCGCTCCCTCCCAGCCCATCTGCTCGCCGCCGAAAGTCAGCCGCCAGCCGTTCAGCCAGCCGGTGCCGCGCAGCGGGGAGTGGGGTGCGCGGCGGCTCATCAGCCGCGCGTCGAGGTTGCCGGCGAAAGCGGCGTAGAGCGACATGGGACCGAGGGTACGGGAGGGGGCGGGGTGTCCGGCGAACTCCGAGGTGGCGGACGCGCACGGGCCCCGCGGCCGCCGCGGCGGCGCGCCTACGGAGCCCCGACGTGAGGCAGCCCCGGGCGTGCGGGAGAATGGGGTACGCACTTGAAGCGTGCGGGACAATGGCGTACGCACTGCACCCCAGCGGGGGGACCCCCCGGCAGAACGAGACGCGAGGCGTAGAT
This sequence comes from Streptomyces sp. NPDC104202, assembly GCF_055584185.1. Taxonomy (NCBI): domain Bacteria; kingdom Bacillati; phylum Actinomycetota; class Actinomycetes; order Kitasatosporales; family Streptomycetaceae; genus Streptomyces; species Streptomyces sp. NPDC104202. The sequence continues at coordinate 30,157 of NZ_JBVJMN010000007.1, forward strand.
CCCAGTGACCCGGATCGTGATCATCGGTGGCGGACCCGGCGGATACGAGGCGGCCCTGGTGGGCGCCCAACTCGGCGCGGAGGTGACCGTCGTCGACTGCGACGGACTCGGCGGCGCGTCCGTCCTGACCGACTGCGTCCCCTCGAAGACGCTGATCGCCACGGCGGAGGTGATGACCACCTTCGACTCCTCCTACGAGGAACTCGGCATCATCGTCGCGGACGACACCCCCCACGTGGAGCAGGCCGCCCGGGTCGTCGGCGTCGACCTCGGCAAGGTCAACCGACGGGTGAAGCGCCTCGCGCTGGCCCAGTCGCACGACATCACCGCCTCCGTCACCCGGGCGGGCGCCCGCGTGCTCCGCGGCCGCGGCCGGCTCTCCGGCCGGCAGGCGATGGACGGCTCCCGCCAGGTGGTCGTCACCGCGGCCGACGGCAGCGAGGAGACGCTGACCGCGGACGCCGTGCTGATCGCGACCGGCGCCCACCCGCGCGAGGTGCCCGACGCCAAGCCGGACGGCGAGCGCATCCTGAACTGGACCCAGGTCTACGACCTCAAGGAGCTCCCGGAGGAGCTCATCGTGGTCGGCTCCGGCGTCACCGGCGCCGAGTTCGCCGGCGCCTACCAGGCGCTCGGCTCCCGGGTCACCCTCGTCTCCTCCCGCGACCGGGTGCTGCCGGGCGAGGACCCCGACGCGGCCGCCGTCCTGGAGGACGTCTTCCGCCGCCGCGGCATGAACGTCATGGCCCGCTCCCGCGCCGAGTCCGCCAAGCGGGTCGGCGACCGGGTGGAGGTCACCCTCTCCGACGGCCGGGTCATCTCCGGCACCCACTGCCTCATGGCGGTCGGCGCCATCCCGAACTCGGCCGGAATGGGCCTGGAGGAGGCCGGGATCAAGCTGAAGGACTCCGGTCACATCTGGACCGACCGGGTCTCCCGGACGAGCGCCCCGGGCGTGTACGCGGCGGGCGACGTCACCGGTGTCTTCGCGCTCGCCTCGGTCGCCGCCATGCAGGGCCGGATCGCGATGTACCACTTCCTCGGTGACGCCGTGGCCCCGCTCAACCTGAAGACGGTCTCCTCCAACGTCTTCACCGACCCCGAGATCGCCACCGTCGGCTACACCCAGGCGGACGTCGACGCGGGCAAGATCGACGCCAAGGTCGTCAAGCTGCCGCTGCTGCGCAACCCGCGCGCCAAGATGCAGGGCATCCGGGACGGCTTCGTGAAGATCTTCTGCCGCCCCGGCACCGGCATCGTGGTCGGCGGCTGCGTCGTCGCGCCGAAGGCGAGCGAGCTGATCCATCCGATCTCGATCGCGGTCGACAACAATCTGACGGTCGAACAGATCGCAAATGCTTTCACCGTGTACCCCTCCCTGTCGGGCTCGATCGCGGAAGTGGCACGGCAGTTGCACACCCGAAAGTCGGCGGGCGAGGCGTAGCACCGGGGTCCGGCCCCGCTCCCGCCTGCGGGAACGGTTCGCCGACCCGGACAACCCCCGGCAAGGCGGGGCATAGATCGACCAACGGCGGGGCCACCCATACCACTTGGGGGCCCCGCCCGTGCGCATCTTCTGCAAATCGGCGCATAGTGCTGAAAACTATCGGCCGGTCACGTTACTGTCAGTTTCGTGTTCGCTGCAGAACGTCGCCAGTTGATCCTCGAAATGGTGCGAGCCAATGGGGCCGTGTCGCTCCGCGAGCTCGCCCGCGTCGTCCAGACCTCCGAAGTGACCGTACGAAGAGACGTACGGGCGCTGGAGGCAGAAGGACTCCTCGACCGCCGCCATGGCGGTGCGGTGTTGCCGGGCGGATTCACGCGAGAATCCGGCTTCCCGCAGAAATCCCATCTCGCGACCGCGGAGAAGACGGCCATCGCCGACGTCGCCGCGGGCCTCGTCGAAGAAGGCGAGGCCATCGTCGTCGGCGCCGGGACCACCACGCAGGAGCTGGCCCGCCGGCTCGCCCGCGTGCCCGGTCTGACCGTGGTCACCAACTCCCTGCTCGTCGCCCAGGCCCTCGCCCACGCCAACCGGGTCGAGGTCGTCATGACCGGCGGCACCCTGCGCGGCTCCAACTACGCGCTGGTGGGCAGCGGGGCGGAGCAGTCGCTCCAGGGGCTCAGGGTCTCCCGGGCCTTCCTCTCCGGGAGCGGCCTGACCGCCGAGCGCGGCCTCTCCACGTCCAACATGCTCTCCGCGAGCGTGGACCGGGCGCTGGTGCAGGCGGCGGCGGAGGTCGTGGTCCTCGCCGACCACACCAAGCTCGGCGCCGACACCATGTTCCAGACCGTGCCCACGGACGTCATCACCCGCCTGGTGACCGACGAGCCGCCGGCCCACGACGACCGGGCCGCCACCGAGCTCCAGGCCCTCGCCGACCAGGGCGTGCAGATCGCCGTCGCCGGCACCGGCCAGGCGGCGGGCGGCGGTGACCCGCACCCCCCGGGCGCCCGGCCCCGCCGTGACATGCCGCTCCCGGTCCAGCGCGGCCGGATGGCCGCCGGCCCGTACCGGGGCCCCGGGGGAGCGATGGCCGCGGAGACGATGGAGCGCACCGCACGGGTCGCGGACATGCGACGCCGCTGAAGGCCCCGAGGGACCCTCCCCCAGGGGTCCCGCGCCGCCCGTCCCCCCGAACGGGACCGGGCCGGCCGTGGACCCGGCGTCAGTCCTTGATGCCCCGCAGGGTCAGCGCGAGCAGGCGGTCCGCCAGCCGCGCGTCCTCCGGGCACTGCTCCGCCGCCAGCGCGATCGCGTTGGTCAGCTGCATCAGGTCGCCGATGGACACGTCGGCGCGCACCTGCCCCGCCTCCTGGGCGCGGCCGAGGAGCGTCTCACCCGCCGCCCGCAGCGGGTCGCTGCACCGGGAGAGCGCCGAACTCCGGTCGTACGAGGCGGACATCAGGGCGTGGGCGAGCCCCCGGTACTCCACCGCGTGGGTGATCAGTGCCCGCAGCCACTCCACCAGCGCCCGGCAGGGCGCGTCCGCCCCGGCCAGCTCCCGCGAGCGGTCCAGCAGCTCCGCCAGGGCCTCCTGGAAGACGGAGTTGAGCAGGTCGGCCCGGGTGGGGAAGTGCCGGTAGAGGGTGCCGATGCCCACCTCCGCGCGGCGTGCGATCTCCTCCAGGGGCGCGTCCGTGCCCTGCTCGGCGAAGGCGGTACGGGCTTCGGTCAGCAGCCGTTCGTGGTTGCGGCGCGCGTCGGCTCGCATGGGTGATGGCCCTCCCCTGGTCCGGCCTGTTCCACAGCCCCTGTACGAAGGGCCCGCAGGCGGCTGCCTGCGGGCCCTTCGTACGGTACTGGGTGGAGCGGGTCAGTCCTTGATGTCGCAGATGGAGGCGCCGGAGGTGACGGACGCGCCGACCTCGGCGGTCAGGCCCTTGACGGTGCCGGAGCGGTGCGCGTTGAGCGGCTGCTCCATCTTCATGGCCTCCAGGACGACGATGAGGTCGCCCTCCTTGACCTCCTGGCCCTCCTCGACCGCGACCTTGACGATCGTGCCCTGCATCGGGGAGGCGAGGGTGTCGCCGGAGGCGGTCGGGCCGGACTTCTTGGCCGCGCGCCGCTTCGGCTTCGCGCCGGCCGCGAGGCCCGTGCGGGCCAGCGTCATGCCGAGCGAGGACGGCAGGGAGACCTCGAGGCGCTTGCCGCCGACCTCGACGACGATCGTCTCGCGGTTGCCCTCGTCCTCGTCCGCCTCGCCGACGGCGGGGGCGAACGGCTTGATCTCGTTGACGAACTCCGTCTCGATCCACCGGGTGTGGACGCGGAACGGGTCGGCGGTGAACGCCGGGTCGACCACGACGGCCTGGTGGAACGGGATCGCGGTCGCCATGCCCTCGACCTTGAACTCCGCCAGGGCGCGGGCCGCACGCTGGAGCGCCTGCTCGCGGGTCGCGCCGGTGACGATCAGCTTGGCGAGGAGCGAGTCCCACGCCGGGCCGATGACCGAGCCCGACTCGACACCGGCGTCCATGCGGACACCCGGGCCCGAGGGGGCGTCGAAGAGGGTGACGGTGCCAGGGGCGGGCAGGAAGCCGCGGCCCGGGTCCTCGCCGTTGATGCGGAACTCGAAGGAGTGACCGCGCGCCTCGGGGTCGTCGTAGCCGAGGGCCTCGCCGTCGGCGATCCGGAACATCTCGCGGACCAGGTCGATGCCGGAGACCTCCTCGGTCACCGGGTGCTCGACCTGGAGGCGGGTGTTGACCTCCAGGAAGGAGATCGTGCCGTCCATGCCGACCAGGAACTCGACCGTGCCGGCGCCGACGTAGCCGGCCTCCTTCAGGATCGCCTTCGAGGCCGCGTACAGCTCCGCGTTCTGCTCGGCCGTCAGGAACGGCGCGGGCGCCTCCTCGACGAGCTTCTGGTGGCGGCGCTGGAGCGAGCAGTCACGGGTGGAGACCACGACCACGTTGCCGTGGGTGTCGGCGAGGCACTGCGTCTCGACGTGCCGCGGCTTGTCGAGGTAGCGCTCGACGAAGCACTCGCCGCGGCCGAAGGCGGCGACGGCCTCGCGGACGGCGGAGTCGTAGAGCTCCGGGACCTCTTCCAGGGTCCGGGCGACCTTCAGGCCGCGACCGCCACCGCCGAAGGCGGCCTTGATGGCGATCGGCAGGCCGTGCTCCCGGGCGAAGGCGACGACCTCGTCGGCGCCCGACACCGGGTCGGGGGTGCCGGCCACGAGGGGGGCGCCGGCGCGCTGCGCGATGTGACGCGCCGCCACCTTGTCGCCCAGGTCGCGGATCGCCTGCGGCGGCGGGCCGATCCAGATCAGACCGGCGTCCAGGACCGCCTGGGCGAACTCGGCGTTCTCGGAGAGGAAGCCGTAGCCCGGGTGGACGGCGTCCGCCCCGGAGTCCGCGGCGGCCTGCAACACCTTCGCCATGTCCAGGTAACTGGTCGCCGGAGTGTCACCGCCCAGAGCGAACGCCTCGTCGGCCGCCCGGACATGCAGAGCGTCCCGGTCCGGTTCGGCGTACACGGCCACGCTGCCGATACCCGCGTCCCGGCACGCCCGGGCCACACGGACAGCGATTTCGCCACGGTTGGCGATGAGCACCTTGCGCACGATGGCTCCCTCCTTGAAACAAGCTGAGTTTAGGGACTGCCGACACGGCCTTTCGACCCGTCCCCAGTGGTGAGCTTGCCCACACGGAGCGTGACCCCGGGCCTGCTCGGGTCGTGAATTCCCTTGTCGCACCACGGTACGCAGGGTTCCTTTACGGCACAGTAGCTCCGAGGTGTGGCGCAGGTCTCTGTTCAAGCGGCCAGTCGCCATTCGGGTTTCTTTGTGGAGTCCCTACGAATGGCGCAACGATTCTTTGCCGAGCACTGCGCGGCCGCCCTCCGTGTCCGCACTCTTGTCCAGGGGTTTACCGGCCAGTAGCCTTCGCGCTGTCGATCGTACTGTCGGTAACAGGCGAATCCAGGGGGTGGCCGAGGTGGCCCGCAGACCGATAGCCCTCGTGACGGCGGCGGTGCTCCTCCTCGAAGCACCCGGCATCGTCGCGATCAACGCCGTGATGGCACGGTTCCTGGAGGTCCAGACGATGTCGCTGGACGGCATGGACCCCGACGCGATGGTCACCGGCACCTGGGTGCTCGGCGTCGTCTCCGGCGCCGCCCTCGCGGTCTGCGGGCTCGTCGCCCTCCTCGCGGGCCTCCGCGACCGCCGTCCGGGCCGCTTCGGCCGCGGTCTGCTCATCGGCTGCGCGGTCGTGCACGGCGTCCTCGGCGCGGTCGCCGTCGGCCTGCTCGGCTGGACGGCCTTCGCCTTCCTGATGTCGGTTCTCGCTCTTCTCGTCCTCACCCTGGTGGCGTACGGCAAGGAGGCCCCCGAGGAGACCTCGACCGGAACCCCGGCCCCCGCCTAGGTGCCTCCGGTGCCCGTCCAGGCGGCCCCGGGGGCGGCTCGAACGGGCGTCCAGGGGGCCTCCGGGGCGGCTCCGGCGCTCCGGTGGCGGGGCGGCACGGGGATCCCGTGCGTCACCCGAAAGCGGCACCCGGAAACGGTCGCCGCCCGGGCGTGTCCCGGCCGGTGCCCCCACGCCCCCGGCGTGTCCCGCCCGGCCCCGCGGCGGCTCAGGCCCAGAGGTCGGTGATCCGCACGTCCAGCTTGCCGAGGAGCCTGCGCAGCAGCGGCAGGGACAGCCCGATCACGTTGCCCGGGTCGCCGTCGATGCCGTCGATGAACGGCGCCGACCGGCCGTCGAGGGTGAACGCGCCCGCCACGTGCAGCGGTTCGCCGCTCGCCACGTACGCCGCGACCTCCTCGTCCGTCGGCTCGCCGAAGCGCACCACGGTCGAGGCCGTCGCCGACTCGTACCGCTTGGCGGCCGTGTCGTACACGCAGTGGCCCGTCTGGAGGATGCCGACGCGGCCGCGCATCTCCTTCCAGCGGGCGGTGGCCTCCTCGGCGTCGGCCGGCTTGCCGAGGGCGCGCCCGTCGAGTTCGAGGACCGAGTCGCAGCCGATGACCAGCGCGCCGAACACCCCGGGCCTCGCCGCCACATGGGCGGCCTTCGCCTCGGCGAGCGCGAGCGCGAGCTCGGCCGGGGTCGGGGCGTGGACCTTGTCCTCGTCGACACCGCTCACGATCACCTCGGGCGAGAGCCCTGCCTGGCGCAGCAGGCCGAGGCGGGCGGGGGAGGCGGAGGCGAGGACGACACGGCGCGGATCAGCAGTCATGGGGGCAGCGTAGCCAGTGCCGCCCACCCGTCGCCGCCGGAGCGTGGGGGAGCCCCGGCCGAGGGCTCAGCGCGCGCTCGCCACGAACATCGCCACCACCATGGCCAGGGCGAGGAGCACGCCCGTACGGCGGATCATCGCCTGCATGTCGCGCAGGAACTTGGGCGGCTGGTTCTTCGGGTCGGACCACAGCATGCTCCGATCCTGCGGGCCGCGGGCCCCGGGCGCCTGAGTACGGATACTCAAGCGTCCTGCGCGGAACGACCCGTCCGGCGCGCGCGTGCGGCTCAGCGCGCGAACACGCCCTCGCGCGCCGCCGCGAGCGCCGCGGCGGCGGCCCGTTCGGCCACGTCCGCCGTGAGCTCCTCGTGGGTGACCGCGAAGCGGTAGTAGAGCGGCGCGGAGACGGCCCGGAGCAGTTCGACGGGGTCGGTGTCCGCCGGGACCTCGCCGCGCGCCGCGCCCCGGGTGACGACCGGGGTCCATTCGGCGAGGCGGGTCCGGTAGAAGCCGGCCAGGGCGCCGGCGCACTCGTCGTCGCAGGCGGCCGCGGCGATGACCGCGCGGAAGACGGCGCCCATCCGGGCGTCGGTGAGGGTGGCCCGGACGAGTTCGGCGTTGGCCCGCAGGTCGCCCGGGAGGCTGCCCGTGTCGGCGGCCGGCAGCGACTGCTCGGCCATGTCGTGCAGGAGGTCGGCGACCAGGCCGGCGGGGGAGCCCCAGCGCCGGTAGACGGTGGTCTTGCCGACTCCGGCGCTCGCGGCGACCCGGTCCATGTTGAGGGCGTGGAAGCCCGTGTCGGCGAGGGCGTCCCGGGTGGCGTCGAGGACGGCGCCGCGGACCTTCGCGGTGCGGCCGCCGGGGCGGAGGGTGCCGGGCGAGGCCGGGCGGCTCTCAGTCAAATGGGTCTCCTGTTCCATTAAGGCCGTCGACTCTGCTACGGTACGGGACATCTTAACGGAACCATCTTCCCATTAAGGGGTCGTACGCATGGTTGCCCTGGATCTCCCCGCCCCCGCTCCGGCCACCGCGCCGGGCGCCGCGCCCGACCGCATGACCGGCCGGATGCGACTCGTCCTCGTCGTCCTCCTCCTCGCCCAGTTCATGCTGGCCGTCGACTTCTCGATCCTGAACGTCGCCCTGCCCGTCATCGGGCGGGGACTCGGCTTCGGCCTCGGCGGCCTCCAGTGGGTCGCCACCGCCTTCGCCCTCGCCGCCGCCGGATTCACCCTCCTCTTCGGGCGTGTCGCGGACCTCGTCGGCCGCCGCCGGCTCTTCCTCGGCGGCATGGCGCTCCTCGGCCTCTCCTCGCTCGTCGGCGGCCTCGCCACCGGCCCCGAGATGCTCATGGCCGCCCGGGTCGCCCAGGGCCTGGCGACGGCCGCCGTGACCCCCGCCGGGCTCTCCCTGCTCACCGCCTCGTTCCCCGAGGGCCCGCTACGCGCCCGGGCGCTCGGCCTGAACGGCGCCCTCATGTCCGCGGGCTTCACCACCGGCGCGATCCTCGGCGGCGTCCTCACCGACCTGCTCTCCTGGCGCTGGGCCTTCCTCGTCAACGTCCCGGTCGCCCTCGCCGTCCTCCTCGTCGCCCCCGCCGTCGTCGCGGAGAGCCGCCCCGCCGTCCGGCCCCGGCTCGACGTGCCCGGCGCGATCACCGTCACCGGCGGCCTCCTCGCCCTCGTCTACGGGCTGACGGCCGCCGGAGAACACGGCTGGACCGACCCCCTCGCACTCGCCGCCCTGGCCGCCGGCGCCGTCCTCCTCGCCGCCTTCGGTCTGGTCGAACGGCGTGCCGCCTCGCCCCTCGTCGCCCTCCACGTCCTCAGGCGCCGCACGGTCGTCTGGGGCAACCTGGCCGGGCTCGTCGCCTTCGTCACCGAGACCTCGCTCGTCTTCCTGATGACGCTGTACCTCCAGGACGTCCTGGGCTTCTCGCCGCTCGCCGCCGGACTCTCCTTCGGCGTGCTCGGCGCCGGCACGGTCCTCGGCGGCGTCACCGCCTCCCGGTTCATCGGCCGCTTCGGGGCCCGCGGCGCCCTGGTGACCGGCGGACTCCTCCAGGCCGCCGCGACCCTCGCCCTGTACGGCCTCGGCGACGACCGGAGCGGGCTCTGGCTGCTGCTCGCCGCCACCTTCGCCGGCGGGGTCGGCAACATGCTCGCGATCGTCGGCTTCATGGTCACCGCCACCTCGGGCATCCCCGACGGCGAGCAGGGCATGGCGACCGGCCTCGCGACGATGACGCAGCAGATCGGCATCACCATGGGCACCCCGGTCATGAGCGCCGTGGTCGTCACCGCGCCGGTGCTCCTCGACGGCATCGGCCTCGCGGTCCTCGTCAACGCCGCGATCGTCGCCGTCGGCGCCGTGCTCGCCGGTCTCTTCCTCCGCCGTACGTGACGGGCCCCGTACGGGCACGCGAAGGGCCGGACCCCCCGCACACGGGGTCCGGCCCTCCGTCGTCCGACGGCGTCCGCGGCTACACGGGCCAGTACGACCGCGCCCAGGCCCGCGGGCCCGGCCGCTGCCGCACCGTCCGCGCGATGCGCGAGGGGTCCGACCACCCCTCCGGTACGGCCGGGACGCCGCCCTCGGCGGACGCCGCCGCCGTGGCCGCGGCCCGCGCCTGGACGACCGCCAGTGCGGCGGCCAGCTCCTCGGGGGTCGGGTTTCCTCGTACGACCTTGATCACGACGGCTCCTTCAGCGCTCGTACGGGGTCCTACAGCGGGATGTTGCCGTGCTTCTTCGGAGGAAGGGATTCCCGCTTCGTCCGCAGCTGACGCAGCCCCTTCACGATCTGCGGGCGCGTGTCGGACGGCAGGATCACCCCGTCGACGTAACCGCGCTCGGCGGCGATGTACGGGTTGAGCAGGGCGTCCTCGTACTCCTGCATCAGCCGCGCCCGCTCCGTCTCCTGGTCCTCCGCCTCGGCGATGGTGCGGCGGTGCAGGATGTTGACCGCGCCCTGCGCGCCCATGACGGCGATCTGCGCCGTCGGCCACGCCAGGTTCAGGTCGGCGCCCAGGTGCTTGGAGCCCATGACGTCGTACGCGCCGCCGAACGCCTTGCGGGTGATGACCGTGATCAGCGGGACGGTCGCCTCGGCGTACGCGTAGATCAGCTTCGCGCCGCGCCGGATGATGCCGCCGTACTCCTGGTCCACGCCCGGCAGGAAGCCCGGCACGTCCACGAAGGTCAGGACGGGGATGTTGAACGCGTCGCAGGTGCGCACGAACCGCGCGGCCTTCTCGGACGCGTTGATGTCGAGGCACCCCGCGAACTGCATCGGCTGGTTGGCGACGACGCCGACCGGGAAGCCCTCGACCCGGCCGAAGCCCGTCAGGATGTTCGGCGCGAAGAGGGCCTGGGTCTCCAGGAACTCGCCGTCGTCCAGGACGTGCTCGATCACCTTGTGCATGTCGTACGGCTGGTTCGCCGAGTCCGGGATCAGCGCGTCGAGTTCGCGGTCCTCGTCGGTCACCTCGGTCTCCGCGACCTCCGGGAAGGCCGGCGGCTCGGAGAGGTTGTTCGACGGCAGGTAGGACAGGAGCGACTTCACGTACTCGATCGCGTCCTTCTCGTCCCCCGACATGTGGTGCGCCACGCCCGAGGTCGCGTTGTGCGTCCGGGCGCCGCCCAGCTCCTCGAAGCCGACGTCCTCGCCGGTCACCGTCTTGATGACGTCCGGACCGGTGATGAACATGTGCGAGGTCTGGTCCACCATCACCGTGAAGTCGGTGATCGCGGGGGAGTACACCGCACCGCCCGCGCAGGGGCCGACGACCAGGGAGATCTGCGGGATCACGCCGGACGCGTGGGTGTTGCGGCGGAAGATCTCGCCGTACATGCCGAGGGCGCTCACGCCCTCCTGGATGCGGGCGCCGCCGGAGTCGTTGATGCCGACGACCGGGCAGCCCGTCTTCAGCGCGAAGTCCATCACCTTGATGATCTTCTGGCCGTACGTCTCGCCCAGCGCGCCGCCGAAGACGGTGAAGTCCTGGGAGAACACGGCCACCGGACGGCCGTCGACCGTGCCGTAGCCGGTCACGACGCCGTCCCCGTAGGGGCGGTTCTTCTCCAGGCCGAAGTTGGTCGACCGGTGCCGGGCCAGCTCGTCGAGCTCGACGAACGACCCTTCGTCGAGCAGCAGGGCGATCCGCTCGCGCGCGGTCAGCTTGCCCTTCGCGTGCTGCTTCTCCACCGCACGCTCCGAGCCGGCGTGAGTGGCCTCGTCGATACGGCGCTTGAGGTCCGCGATCTTGCCTGCGGTCGTGTGAATGTCGATCTCGTACTGCTCTGCCGGCTCGGACATCGGGATGCGGCTCCCTGCCTGGTCACGGGGGGTTCGTTGACTACGAATGGGCTACTGCTGGCCTACTGACCCGTAGCGTATCGACGCCGATACGGTTCGGCACTGCGGTCTTTGCCACACCTACTCTGGCTTGCATGACGTCCTCCCAAGGCTCAGGCGGCCCCTGGTCCGACCTCGACCGGCCCCCGCTGAACGCCCCCGCACTGCGCCGCGCGCTCGTCACCACCGACGGCCCGTGGACCTCGCTCGACGTGGTCGCCTCCACCGGCTCCACCAACAGCGACCTCGCCGCCCGCGCCGACGAACTGCCCGAGGGCGCGGTCCTCGTCGCCGAGGAGCAGACCTCGGGCCGCGGCCGACTCGACCGCAGCTGGACGGCACCGGCCCGCTCCGGGCTCTTCCTCTCCGTCCTCCTCAAGCCGCAGGTCCCCGTCCAGCGCTGGGGCTGGCTCCCGCTGCTCACCGGGGTGGCCGCGGCGACCGGCCTCGCGAAGGCGGCCGGCGTCGACATGTCCCTCAAGTGGCCCAACGACCTCCTGGTCTCCGTCGCGGGCGAGGAGCGCAAGACCGGCGGCATCCTCGCCGAGCGGGCCGGCGCGGAGGGCGTCGTGGTCGGCCTCGGCATCAACGTCACCCTGAAGGCGGACGAACTCCCCGTCCCCACCGCGGGGTCCCTGCTCCTCGCCGACGCCGTCTCCACCGACCGCGACACCCTCCTGCGGGCCGTCCTGCGCTCCCTCGCCCAGTGGTACGGCGACTGGGTGCGCGCGGAGGGCGATCCGGAGGCATCCGGCCTCCAGGCCGCGTACGCCGCCGGCTGCGCCACCCTCGGCCGCCGCGTTCGCGCGGACCTCCCGGGTGAACGCATGCTGGAGGGCGAGGCCGTCGCCCTGGACGGCGACGGCCGGCTGGTCGTCGCCACCGAGGGCGGCGGAACCGAAGCGGTCGGCGCCGGCGACATCGTCCACCTGCGGACACCCGCCTGACGCCCGGCACGGACGAGGGGCGGGGCCCGGGCACGGCCCGGGCCCCGGCCACGGGACGGAATGGCTCGCCGTTCGGGCGTGAGCCATTCCACACCTGTCGTATCGTGGACCGCGATCCAGGCGACAGATCGGCAGGGCAAGTGGGCAGGGAACGGGCAGGAGGCGGCCGGTGACCGTCGACGACGAGAACGAGGGCCGCGCGCCCGAGCCCCCCGCGTACCCCACCCCCCACCACGAGGTCGACCACACGGTCGAGCCGACCGACGACCCGCTCGCCATCCGCCTCGAACAGCTCATCCTCGGGGCCGACCGGCGCTACACGCCCTTCCAGGCCGCCCGCACGGCCGGCGTCTCCATGGAGCTCGCCTCGCGCTTCTGGCGGGCCATGGGCTTCGCCGACATCGGCCAGGCCAAGGCGCTCACCGAGGCCGACGTCCTGGCCCTGCGCCGCCTCGCCGGTCTCGTCGAGGCGGGGCTGCTCAGCGAGCCGATGGCCGTCCAGGTCGCCCGTTCCACCGGCCAGACCACCGCCCGTCTGGCCGAATGGCAGATCGACTCCTTCCTGGAGGGCCTGACCGAGCCGCCCGAGCCCGGCATGACCCGGACCGAGGTCACCTACCCCCTGGTCGAGCTGCTCCTGCCCGAGCTGGAGGAGTTCCTGATCTACGTGTGGCGCCGCCAGCTGGCCGCCGCCACCGGCCGGGTCGTGCAGGCCGCCGACGACGAGGAGATGGTCGACCGGCGCCTCGCCGTCGGCTTCGCGGACCTCGTCGGCTTCACCCGGCTCACCCGGCGCCTGGAGGAGGAGGAGCTCGGCGAGCTCGTCGAGGCCTTCGAGACCACCTGCGCCGACCTCGTCGCCGCGCACGGCGGCCGGCTGATCAAGACCCTCGGCGACGAGGTGCTGTACGCCGCCGACGACGCCGGCACGGCCGCCGAGATCGCGCTGCGGCTGATCGAGACGCTCGGCCACGACGACACGATGCCCGCCCTGCGCGTCGGCATCGCCTTCGGCACCGTGACGACCCGGATGGGCGACGTCTTCGGCACCACCGTGAACCTCGCGAGCCGCCTCACCTCGATAGCCCCGAAGGACGCCGTCCTGGTCGACGGCGCGCTCGCCGAGGAGCTGTCCCGGACCGGGGAGGCGCCCGTCTCCGAGACGGCCGCCGCCGAGGAGGCGGCCCGGGCCGAGAAGGAGGGCCGCGAGGCCGCCCGGTACCGCTTCGCGCTCCAGCCGATGTGGCAGCGGCCGGTCCGCGGCCTCGGCGTCATCGAGCCCTGGCTCCTGACCCGCCGTCCCACTTAGGATCCCCGGTGAACGCCGGTTAACAACCGTTGGCGGGCGGATCACGGTCGGGAGGGTGTGCGGTCATGTCCGAGCAGCGCTTCGGTGAGTTCGTGGTGGTCCGGAAGGACGGGAGCGGCCATGTGGCCGAACTCGTCCTCGACCGGCCCAAGGCGATGAACGCCGTCTCCTCCGAGATGGCCCGCTCCCTCGGTGCCGCCTGCGAGGCGCTCGCCGCCGACCCGGCGGTCCGGGTCACGGTGCTGACCTCCTCCAACGACCGGGCCTTCTGCGTCGGCGCCGACCTCAAGGAGCGCAACTCCTTCACCGACGCCGAGCTCGTCCGGCAGCGCCCGACCGCCCGCGCCGCCTACACCGGCGTCCTGGAGCTGCCGATGCCGACCGTCGCCGCCGTCCACGGCTTCGCGCTCGGCGGCGGCTTCGAGCTGGCGCTGGCCTGCGACGTGATCGTGGCCGACGCGACCGCAGTGGTCGGCCTCCCCGAGGTCTCCGTCGGCGTCATCCCGGGCGGCGGCGGCACGCAGCTGCTGCCGCGCCGGGTGGGGGCGGCCCGCGCCGCCGAGCTGGTCTTCACGGCCCGCCGGGTGGAGGCCGCGGAGGCCCGCGAGCTGGGACTGGTGGACCTCCTGGAGGAGGACGCGCGGACGGCCGCCCTGGAGCTGGCCGGCCGGATCGCGGCCAACTCGCCGGTCGGACTGCGCGCCGCCAAGAAGGCGATGCGGCTCGGCCAGGGCCTGGACCTGCGGGCGGGCCTGGAGGTCGAGGACGCGGCCTGGCGTTCGGTGGCCTTCTCGGGCGACCGCGCGGAGGGCGTGGCGGCCTTCAACGAGAAGCGCACCCCGAACTGGCCCGGCGCCTAGGCCGTCCCTTCCGGAACTCGCCCGACCCGTGCCGCCCGGCACCGCACCTCGCCGCGTCGTCGAGGCACCCGCGTACGTCCCGTACGCGGCAGCCTCTCCGCCTCGCGATGCACGGCACCGGACGACACGGCCTGACCGGCAAGATCCGGAGGAGACGACCTGGGCGGCGTCGTGCCGATCGTGCCGGGCCCGCGGGGCCCTGGTGCGGTCGTGCCGGGCCCGCGGCGTCCGGTCCGACCGGCGGGACGCTCCGGGATTCCCCCTGATGCGCACGGGATGTCACGGACGGTGACGTCTCGGAGGGGAAAACGGGTGGAACCTCCCTAAGCTGGAGGAATGGGAGAGGACGTGCGGCTGCGGGCCGTGGTGGCGCTGGCGCAGGGGATGGCGGCGGCGCACACTCCGCGAGAGTTCTGGCGGGCTGCGGCGCTCGGGTCCTGCGAGGGGCTCGGCGGGAGCTTCGCGGCGCTGTCCGTCTGGCAGCGGGACCACGGCCGGCTGAAGGTCCTGGTGAACGCCGGGGAGCGGGCCGTGGGCGAGGAGGAGTTCCCGGACGCGGAGACCTATCCCGTGCACCAGTTCCCCGAGATCACCGAGTTCCTGCACGAGCAGTGGGCGGGCGGCGGCGAGCCGGACTCCTGGGTGGAGACCGCCGCCGACCGGGTCCCGACCGGCCGGGTGCTCGGTCTGCGCCGGCGGGGCAGGGGCTGCTGCGTGGTGGCCCCGATCGTGCTGCACGGCCGGGCGTGGGGCGAGCTCTACGTGGCGCGCCCGAGGGAGGCGAAACCTTTCACCCGTGCGGACGCCGACTTCGCCACCGTCCTGGCGGCGGTCGTGGCGGCGGGCATCGCCCAGGCCGAGCGCCTGGAGGAGGTCCGCAAGCTGGCCTTCACCGACCCGCTCACCGGACTCGCCAACCGGCGGGCCGTCGACACCCGCCTCGACGAGGCCATCGAGCGCTACCGGGCGGACGGCTCCGTGGTGAGCCTGGTGGTCTGCGACCTCAACGGCCTCAAGCGCGTCAACGACACCCACGGCCACGCCGTCGGCGACCGGCTCCTCGAACGCTTCGGCTCGGTCCTCTCCCGCTGCGGCGCCCGGCTCCCCGGCGCCCTCGCGGCCCGGCTGGGCGGCGACGAGTTCTGCCTGCTCGCGGTCGGCCCGACCTCCGACGAGGTGGTCGCCGTCGCCGAGGAGCTCTGCGTGCGGGCGGCGGAGCTCGAACTCGGCGAGGGCGTCGCCTGCGGCGTGGCCTCCACCGGGGACCCGATCGGCCCCCTCAAGTCCGCCCGCCGCCTCTTCCGGCTCGCCGACGCCGCCCAGTACCAGGCGAAGGCCGACCGCTCCGCCAAGCCCGTCGTCGCCGGCCGCGACGGGACCGTCATCCGCCTCGCCGACGCCCCGCCCGGCGCCCGTGACCGTCGCCGCTTCCGCGACGCGCCCACGGCGGAACCGCCGTCGGGACCCCCGCCGCGGGCCGACTGACCGGTAAGGGTCCGTCCCGTGTCGGGACGGTGACAGATTCCCCTAGTGACATGTCGGTCTTCAATCCGTAGGGTGCTGAATATGGATATGCAGACAGTCGTCGTCCTCGGCACGTCCGGCACGACCCCGCAGGACGTCATCGACGTCGCCCGCCACGGCGCCCGCGTCGAGCTGTCGGCCGACGCGGTGGAGGCGCTGGCCGCCGCCCGCGCGATCGTGGACGCCCTCGCCGCCAAGCCCGAGCCCGTCTACGGCGTCTCGACCGGCTTCGGCGCCCTCGCCACCCGGCACATCAGCCACGAGCTCCGCGGCCGGCTCCAGCGCAACATCGTCCGCTCGCACGCCGCCGGCATGGGCCCGCGCGTCGAGCGCGAGGTCGTGCGCGCCCTGATGTTCCTGCGCCTGAAGACCGTGGCCTCCGGCCACACCGGCGTCCGCCCCGAGGTCGCGCAGACCATGGCCGACGTCCTCAACGCCGGCATCACCCCGGTCGTGCACGAGTACGGCTCCCTCGGCTGCTCCGGCGACCTCGCCCCGCTCTCCCACTGCGCCCTCGCGCTCATGGGCGAGGGCGACGCGGAGGGTCCCGACGGCGTCGTCCGCCCCGCCGGCGAGCTGCTCGCCGCCGCCGGCATCGCGCCCGTCGAGCTCAGGGAGAAGGAGGGCCTCGCCCTCCTCAACGGCACCGACGGCATGCTCGGCATGCTGATCATGGCCCTCGCCGACCTCGACACCCTGTACAAGTCGGCCGACGTCACCGCCGCGCTCTCCCTCGAAGCCCTCCTCGGCACCGAGAAGGTCCTCGAACCCGAGCTGCACGCCATCCGCCCCCACCCCGGCCAGGCCGCCTCCGCCGCCAACATGCTCGCGGTGCTCAAGGGCTCCGGCCTCACCGGCCACGCCCAGGCCGGCGAGGCCCCCCGCGTCCAGGACGCCTACTCGGTCCGCTGCGCCCCGCAGGTCGCCGGCGCCGGCCGCGACACCATGGCCCACGCCCGCCTCGTCGCCGAGCGCGAGCTCGCCGCCGCCGTCGACAACCCCGTCGTCCTGCCCGACGGCCGGGTCGCCTCCAACGGCAACTTCCACGGCGCCCCCGTCGCGTACGTCCTCGACTTCCTCGCGATCGCCGCCGCCGACCTCGGCTCCATCGCCGAGCGCCGCACCGACCGGCTGCTCGACAAGAACCGCTCGCACGGCCTGCCGCCGTTCCTCGCCGACGACGCCGGCGTCGACTCGGGCCTGATGATCGCCCAGTACACGCAGGCCGCCCTGGTCAGCGAGATGAAGCGGCTCGCCGTCCCGGCCTCCGCCGACTCCATCCCGTCCTCCGCGATGCAGGAGGACCACGTCTCCATGGGCTGGTCGGCCGCCCGCAAGCTGCGCACCGCGATCGGCAACCTCAACCGGATCATCGCGGTCGAGATGTACGCCGCCACCCGCGGCATCGAGCTCCGCGAGGGCCTCACCCCGGCGCCCGCCTCCCGCGCCGCCATCGACGCGCTGCGCGCCGCCGGCGTCGAGGGCCCCGGCCCGGACCGCTTCCTCGCCCCCGACCTGGCGGCCGCGGACGCCTTCGTCCGCGAGGGCCGGCTGGTCGCCGCCGTCGAGCCGGTCACCGGCCCGCTGGCCTGACGCCCGCCCCGACGGACCGGGGCCCGCCCGCCGGAACTCCGGCGGGCGGGCCCCTCGCGTGACGGACCCCCTCGGGGAAGGCGTCAGAACGCCCGGCCGCGCCGTCGCATCGCCAGGGCGACGAAGCCGGCGCCGACCCCCAGGAAACCCGTTCCGCCCAGCACGTACGGGGTGGTGTCCAGCCGGCCGGTCTCCGCGAGCCGCCCGTCGGAGACGGGGCCGCCCCGACTCACCCCGACCCGGACCCCGCCCTGCTCGTCGGTGGCGTTCGCGGACGGCACGAACCACAGGGCGCACAGCAGGGTTCCCGCGGCGGTGGCGGTCAGCAGTGGACGTCGGGCGGCGGACACGGAAATTTCGATCCCCCTTGCGGAAACCGCGAATTGGTCGGTGGATGGATGCTAATGAACACAGCGGGTCGTGGGAAAGCCGAGACCCCCGGGACGCCTACGCTCCCGACCATGAGCACTTCTGAGACCGCACGCTATGTACGTCTTCGCGTCGATGTCGTCCTGGAGATCGACGGTCCCGCCGCGTTGAGCGACGCCGCCAAGGCCCGCATCGACGACGACGAGTTCATGCCCGAGGAGGAGCGGACCCAGGCCCGCGCCGCCGTCGCCGAGGACAGCGCCGAGGCACTCGCCCACCTCGTCGAGCCGTTCGACCTCATCCGCGACGTCCCCGGCATCGACATGGTCCAGGCATCCTGGAGCACCGAGGAGATCGAGTACGACCCCGACGCGCTGGAGTGGGACCTCGGCGAGGAGGACGGGGACGGGGAAGAGGACGACGACCGGCCGTAGGCACCGGCACCGGCCGCGCGAACGCCGGTGGACGACCTGCTCGCGGGCCCTGGGACGATGTCCCGGGGCCCTTCCCGTGACGGGCCCCCGACACGCCGCGGAAGACGGGAACCGGACGCTCCGCCGGAGCGTGTCGATCAGTGGCGTTCCCCACAAACGGTCCGGTGACGGAACCGGACGGGGTGTCATGGGTATTGAAGTAGACGAAGCAAGAACCGCAAATCGGCGACGATGGAGAAGCGTGTGATGACGGACGGCAAGCGCCGCAGGAGCCTGGCCGCCGCGGCCGCCGTGCTCGGCGGCGTCCTGGTGCTCTCGGCGTGCAACGACGGGGACAAGGACGGCGGCGCCTCCGGCTCTCCCACGGAACAGTCGCAGGCCCAGGTCGACGAGGCGGCCGCGCAGAAGACCTCCAAGGCGCAGATCACCATCGCGCCGAAGAACGGCGCGCAGAACGCCTCGATCAACAACGACGCCAAGGTCACCGTCACCGACGGCAAGCTCACCGAGGTCACCATGACCTCCGCCGAGGGCACCGCCGTCGAGGGCGAGATAGCGGCCGACGGCCTCAGCTGGAAGCCCTCCGGCGCCCTGAAGCGGGCGACGGTCTACAAGATCGCCGCCACCGCCACGGACGCCGCCGGCCTGGAGGCGCACGAGAACGCCTCCTTCACCACGGTCTCGCAGGCCAACAGCTTCATCGGGAACTTCACCCCCGAGGACGGCTCGACCGTCGGCGTCGGCATGCCCGTCTCGATCAACTTCAACAAGTCGATCACCGACAAGAAGGCCGTCCAGGGCGGCATCACGGTCACCTCCAGCTCCGGCCAGGAGGTCGTCGGGCACTGGTTCAACACCCAGCGCCTCGACTTCCGCCCGGACCAGTACTGGACCGAGGGCTCCAAGGTCACGCTGAAGCTGGACCTCGACGGCGTCGAGGGCGCCGACGGCGTCTTCGGCGTCCAGCAGAAGACCGTCACCTTCACGATCGGCCGCAACCAGGTCTCGACCGTCGACGTCGCCACCAAGACCATGACGGTCAAGCAGGACGGCAAGACGGTCAAGACGATCCCGATCTCCGCCGGCTCCCCGGACAACCCGACCTACAACGGTCAGATGGTGATCTCCGAGAAGTTCAAGGAGACCCGGATGAACGGCGCCACCGTCGGCTTCACGGACGACGACGGCAAGGGCGAGTACGACATCAAGGACGTGCCGCACGCCATGCGCCTGTCCACCTCCGGCACCTTCATCCACGGCAACTACTGGGGCCCGGACTCGATCTTCGGCTCGACCAACACCAGCCACGGCTGCGTGGGCCTCAACGACGTCAAGGGCGCCGGCGACCCGAACCAGTCGGCCGCCTGGCTCTACGACCACTCGATCGTCGGTGACGTCGTGATCGTCAAGAACTCCAAGGACAAGACGATCGCCCCCGACAACGGCCTCAACGGCTGGAACCTGAGCTGGGCGGACTGGAAGGCCGGCTCGGCCGTCTGACCCTGCCCGACCGGCACGACGCCCGAGGCCCCCTCCCGCACCGGGAGGGGGCCTCGGGCGTACGCTCCGCTACTCCCGGACGTCCGCCGGCTCGTCCACGCCCCACTGGGCGAGCAGCCGCAGCGCGTCCGCCGACGCCGACCCCGGCTCGGCGTGGTAGGTCACGAGCACCAGGTCGGGATCGCTGCCCGAGACCTTCAGCGTCTCGTACGCCAGCGTCATCTCGCCGACCAGCGGATGCCGCAGCCGCTTGGTCCCGTGGCCCTTGTCGGCCACCGTGTGGGCCGCCCACAGCGAGCGGAACTCCTCGCTCTTCACCGACAGCTCGCCCACCAGCGCGAGCAGCCGCGGATCCTCCGGATAGCAGCCCGCGTACAGCCGCAGCACGCTCACGACCTCGGTCGCCTTGCACTCCCAGTCGACGTACAGAGCCCGTGCGTTGGGGTCGAGGAAGACCATCCGGACCATGTTCCGCTCGTGCGGCTCCCAGGCGGCGAAGTCGCCGAGCAGGGCCCTCGCCATCCGGTTCCAGGCCAGCAGGTCCAGACGGCGGCCGAGCACCACGGCGGGCACGGTGTCCATCGAGTCGATCAGGTGTGCGAGCCCCGGGCGAACCTGCTGGGGGCGGGCGATCGCCGCCCGCTGCCGCTTCTTCACCGTCGGCTTCGCCAGGTGCGTCAGATGCGCCCGCTCGGTGTCGCTCAGCCGCAGCGCCCGCGCGATCGCGTCGAGGACCTCGGTCGACACGTTGCGGCCGTTGCCCTGTTCCAGCCGGGTGTAGTAGGCCACCGAGACCCCCGCCAGCTGCGCCAGCTCCTCGCGGCGCAGCCCGGGCACCCTGCGGTGCCGTCCGAAGTCGGGCAGGCCGACGTCCTGCGGCTTCAGCCGGGCCCGCCGGGAACGCAGGAATTCGCCGAGTTCGGCACTGGGATCCATACGACCCCATTATCGGTGACCCGGACGGCCGACGGACGTACGTTCCTGACCCTGCCGGTGGTAGGCACACCGGACGTACGCAGAGCAGGAGGCTGGGTGCCGCCCCCGCTCTCCGGCAGGCTTGTCGCCATGACCACGAACCTCACCACCGTCCCCGCGTACGCCGTCCCCGCCGCCCACGCCCCCCTGGAGCGCACCACGGTGCCGCGTCGGCCGGTCGGCGAGCACGACGTCCTCATCGACATCAAGTACGCCGGGATCTGCCACTCCGACATCCACCAGGCGCACGACGGCTGGGGCAAGGGCATCTACCCGATGGTCCCCGGCCACGAGATCGCGGGCGTCGTCGCCGAGGTCGGCCCCGGCGTGACGCGGTTCCGGGTCGGCGACCGGGTCGGCGTCGGCTGCTTCGTCGACTCCTGCCGGGAGTGCGCGTACTGCCGGCAGGGCCTGGAGCAGTACTGCGTCACGGGCGGCACCGGCACCTACAACGCGCGCGACAAGAACGGCGAGCCGACCTACGGCGGCTACTCCAGCCACATCGTCGTCGACGAGAACTACACCCTGCGGATCCCCGAGGGCATCGACCTCGACGAGGCCGCGCCGCTGCTCTGCGCCGGCATCACCCTGTACTCGCCGCTCGCCCACTGGAAGGCCGGCCCCGGCAAGAAGGTCGCGATCGTCGGCCTCGGCGGCCTCGGCCACATGGGCGTCAAGATCGCCCACGCGCTCGGCGCCGATGTCACCGTCCTCAGCCAGTCGCTCAAGAAGCGGGAGGACGCCCTCCGGCTCGGCGCCGACCACTACTACGCGACCTCCGACCCGGAGACCTTCACCGAGCTCGCCGGCACCTTCGACCTGATCGTCTCCACCGTCTCCGCGCCGCTCGACTTCGGCGCCTACCTCTCCCTGGTGAAGACGGACGGCGCCCTGGTCAACGTCGGCGCCCCCGAGGAGCCGGTCGCGCTCAACCTCTTCTCCCTCATCGGCGGCCGCAAGACCCTCGCCGGCTCCATGATCGGCGGCATCGCCGAGACCCAGGAGATGCTCGACTTCTGCGCCGCCCACGGACTCGGCGCCGAGATCGAGGTCATCTCCGCCGACCGGATCAACGAGGCGTACGAGCGGGTCGTCGCCAGCGACGTCCGCTACCGCTTCGTCATCGACACGGCCACGATCTGATCCGCCGGGCCGTCGCCGGGGCATGACCTCCGGGGTAATCGACCCCGGACGGCCTGTCCCGGCAGGCTGGTCCCATGACCGCATACGCCATCGGAAACCTGCACCCGAAGCCCGTCCTCGACGAGGAGGTCTTCACCTACATGGAGCGCATCCAGGACACGCTCGACCCCTTCGGCGGCCGCTTCCTCGTCCACGGCGCCCCCGCCCGCGAGGTCCGCGAGGGCAGCTGGCCCGGCGCCGTCGTCGTCATCGGCTTCCCGGCGTACGAGGACGCCCGCGCCTGGTACGACTCCGCCGCCTACCAGGCGCTGATCCCGCTCCGCACCCGCCACATGGCCGGCGACGTCCTCCTCGTGGACGGCGTCCCGGAGGATTACGCGGCGGCCGCGACGGCGGCGCACCTGCGGGCGTCGGCCGGCCCGGCCTGAGGCGCCCCGCCCGGCGCCCCGGCCGGACGGCCCGGGCGCCGGGCGGGTCCGGCCGGTGTCAGTCGCCGGCCTTCGCCACGCCGATCGGGCAGGAGACGCCCGTGCCGCCGATGCCGCAGTACCCGGCGGGGTTCTTGTCGAGGTACTGCTGGTGGTAGCCCTCGGCCGGGTAGAACGGGCGGCCGTCGTCGGCGGGCAGGACGTGGGTGGTGATCTCGCCGTAGCCGGAACGGGACAGGACCTGCTGGTAGGCGTCGCGGGAGGCGGCGGCCGTGGCGGCCTGCTCCGGGGTGTGGGTGTAGACGGCGGAGCGGTACTGCGTCCCGACGTCGTTGCCCTGGCGGAAGCCCTGGGTGGGGTCGTGGGACTCCCAGAAGAGCTTCAGGAGTGCCTCGTACGAGACCTTCGCCGGGTCGAAGACGACGCGGACGACCTCGGTGTGGCCGGTCAGACCGGAGCACACCTCCTCGTACACCGGGTTCGGCGTGTGGCCGCCCTGGTAGCCGACGAGCGTCGTCCAGACGCCCTCGGTCTGCCAGAACGTGCGCTCGGCGCCCCAGAAACAGCCCAGGGCGAAGTCGGCGACCTCCAGACCCTCCGGGTAGGGGCCGAGCAGCGGGTTGCCGAGGACGGTGTGGCGCTCCGGGACCGAGAACTCGGGCTCGGGGCGGCCGCGCAGGGCCTGCTCGGGGGTGGGGAGGACGGGGGTGCGGGACAGGAACATGCTGCATCTCTCCTCAGCGGTCGGCGAAGGGGACAACGTCCGCGGACGGGGAGGGATTCCCTCCCCGCGCCGCACCCCCGGCGCCGCCGCCCGCCCCGCGCCGCCCGGTCGCGCGTCCCCGGTCACCCCGTGCCGGGTCCGTCGGCGGCGCCGCCCGCGGCGGCCGGGGCGTGGAGCGCGGACTCGTCGCGCATCCGGCAGAACTCCGCCGCGGGGTCCGCCTTGTACCGCCAGGGCACCGCGCCCACGTACCCGTCCACCAGCCGGAACTGCTCCAGCGCCTCGTCCCACCGGTCCTGCAGATACAGGTAGTACGCGAGCAGGTGGCGCACCTCCGCGAGGCGCGGGTGGGCCGGGTCGGCGGCGGCCACGTCCGCCAGGGCCGCGTCCACCGCGGCGAACATCTCCGGGGTGCGGTCCACGTCCGTCGAGTCCGACGCGTCGTGCTCGAAGTGGGCGATCAGCGGGAACGCCGTCATCAGGCTCCCGGCCGGCGCCCCGGCCGCCGCCCGCACGGCGAAGGCGCGTGCCTGCTCCGCGGAGCCGCTCCACTTGGCGCACCAGTACTGGAGGGCGGAGAACGTGGCCTCGTAGTGGTGCGGGGCCCGGTCGGTGATCTCGCGCCAGATCCGCCGCATCTCCTCGTGCGGCAGCCCCAGTCCGAGCGCCGTCCAGATCTCGCCCACGTACGGGGAGGGGTCGTCGACCGGCGCCAGCGCCACGGCCCGCACGTGCTCCTCGCGCGACCGCGCCAGCACGCGGCGGAAGCCCTCGGACTGCTCCCCGGTCGTCTCCGCGTCGCCCTTCCCGCCCCGGACGTTCCACGCGAGGAAGACCGTGCCGCGCGCCCGCAGCAGGGCCGCGCCCGGGTCGCCCGGCCGCGCCTCCTCCCAGGCCCGCAGCCAGGTGTCGTCGTCGGCCGCCACGTCCGCGAGCTGTTCGGCGAGGTAGGTGCGCCGCTCCCAGTCCCGGGCGGCGGCGGCCGCGTCGAGCAGGTCGGCGGCCGGCTCCCACGCGCCGGCCCGGGCGGCCGCGAGGGCGACGGCGAGCGCGGGCGGCAGCGGGGCGGCCAGGTCGGTGTGCTGCCGCTCGGCCCCGGCCATGCCGAGCGCGCGGACGCGCGCCGCGGCCTCGGCGGCGTACGGGTCGGCGCGCAGGCCCTTGGCGAAGCCCTGGACGACGGCCTTCAGGAAGACGAGGGCGACGACGGCCAGGCCGAGCGCGAGGGGGGTCAGGACGACCCAGAGCAGGATGATCACGGAGGTCTCGTTCGGGAGCGGGGCGGGACAGGAGGCGGGGGAGGGGAGCGGGGCGGGGGAGGGGCGGGGAGAGAGGAAGGAGCGGCGGGGTCAGGCGGCCGTCGCCAGCAGCGCGCGCAGCGGACCGGTGTCGGCGCGGTCGGAGATCGCCGCCTCCAGGGCCTCGTCCAGCGCGCCGGCGCGGCCGACGGCCAGCCGGAGGGTCGCGGGCCCCGACCAGGACAGCTGCCAGCGGGCCCGGCCGTCGGAGGAGAGGGCCGCCGTCACGAGACGGGCCAGCTCCCGCCGCAGCGAGGAGCGGGCGAACTCGCGGGCGGCCCGGCCGGTCGCGGCGGCGGCCTCCTCGGACCTCGGCAGCCGGCCGACGACGTCCCAGGCGGCGCCGGTGTCGACGGCGTCGAGGAAGGCGCCGAGCAGCGCGCCCGGACCCGGGCCGGCCGCGTCCGGCCCGAGGGCGGCGCGCACGGCCTCGGTGTCCTCCACGTACCGGGCGGTCATCGCCTCGTGGACCAGGTCAGGCCAGTCGAGGCGGCGCATCCCCTGGGCCTCGGGGGCGAGGGTGGCGTCCTCGACCCGGACGGACGCCGCCTCGGGCGAGACGAACAGCCCGAAGGCCGGGCGGGCCGGCTCGGCGCCGCGCCCGTCGTCGGGCAGGGCTTCGAGGACGGCGACCCGCTCGGCGGTCGGCGGGTGGGAGTCGTAGGGGGAGACGGGTCCGGCGGGCAGCGGGGCCCGCGCCGACGCCGGGTCCTCCGCGCGGGCGTCGAGCAGCCGGCGGACCCCGCCGAAGACCTCGCCGCGCGGCGGCAGCATCCCGTGTCCGACGCCCAGGGTCGCGTACGAGGAGAGGTAGGACTCGTGGGCGTCGTCGAGGACGGGGAGCGCGCGCAGCGCCGCGGCCGTGGCGTCGCGGCCCGCGATCCGGGCCGCCGCGAGGTCGGCGGCGAGCTCCTGGCGGCGGGCGTCGCTCCGCGTGACGCGCAGGGAGAAGCGGCCGTAGGCCGTGTAGACGCGGGCCATCGCGCGGTAGGTGAAGCCGGTGCCGGTGGTGTCGACCTCGCGGGGGGACCTGCCCTGGGCGACCCGCTTGGCGGACCTCCTCTCCTGGCGGGCGCGCTCCTTGGCGACGGTGCGCCCGGACTTCTCCTCGAAACGGTCGACGGTGCGGGCGACGTGGGCGCGGCACCGTTCGGTGATCCCGGAGAGGCGGGTGTCGAAGTGGCCGTAGTGGCCGAGTTCGTGGGCGAGGACCGCGCGCAGCCGGGCCTCGGAGAGACCGGCGACGAGGGGGAGGCCGAGGTAGAGGCGGCGGGTGCCGCCGAGGTGCCCGAGGAGGCGGGCGTCCTCGGTGACGGCCGCGTTCATGTCGGCGGTGAGGCGGATCTCGTCGGGCGCGCGGGTGCCGACCCGCGCGGCCAGCTCGCGTACGGCCGCCCAGAGCCGCGGCTCCTCGGCCTCCGTGACGGCGACGCCGGCGACGCCCTCGTCCCGGGGCGTCCGCAGCAGGAGCATGCCGCGGACGACGGGGACCGCGAGGAGGAAGCTGACGGCGTAGAGCTTGAGCGCCCAGCCGGCCGGCGCCCAGCGGTGGGCCGCCCAGTCCAGCGCGCCGAGCGCGGTGAGGAGGGCGAGGCCGAGGAGGTGGAAGCAGGCGAGCAGGACGAGGGCGCGCAGCGCGCGCAGAGTGGCGCCCATTGGGTAGTTTCCCCCCACGGGAATGGAGTGATGATCATACGAGCCGTGGGGGTGCCCGGAGTATGGCCCACCGCGGACACCGCCGTCCACACGGTTCCCGCAGGTGGGGCGGTCAGCGCGGCAGCGTCGCCGGACTGCCGCCGTTCGCCTCGTACCCGGCGACCGCCAGGTTCCGGAAGACCGTGTACAGCTCCGCGGGGTCCCCGCTCAGCGTCCACGGCACCGCGCCGACGTGCCCGTCGACGTGCACCAGCTGGTGCATGGCGTCCGTCCAGCGCTCGGCCCGCACGAGGAACCAGACCAGCAGATGGCGCACGTGCGCCAGCATGGGGTCGTCGTGCCGGGCGGAGTGCACCGCGTACAGCGCGCCGTCGATCGCCTTGGCCACCACGGCCGTACGGAAGAAGTCCTGCACCAGGACGACGTCGGGCACGTGCTCGTGCACCGCGAACAGCGGCAGCGCGGCGAGCAGCGACCCGCGCGGGGCACGGGCGGCGGCGGTCGTCGCGAAGTGGTCGGCCTCCTCGCGGGAGCCGTGCCACTTCTCGCACCAGTAGTGCAGCGCCGCCAGGTGCGCCCCCATGTGCTCCGGCGCCCGGTCGATGACCTTCGCCCACACCTGGTCGAACTGCTCGTGGCCGTAGCCCAGTCCGCGGGCCACCGCCAGCTCCACGATGTACGGCACCGGGTCGCCGGGGGCGAGCAGCGCCGCCTCGCCGGCGACCTTCCGCGCCTCCTCCAGGATGATCCGGAAGTCGTCCGAGCCGGCCGACGAGGAGCGCCATGCCTGCTGCACCAGGAACTCGGCGTGCACGGCCGCACCGCCCGGGTCCTTCGGCGCATCGGCCCGCCACGCCCGCAGCCACGCGCCGCCGACACCCGGCCGCTCCTGCAGTTCGAGGGAGGCGGCGCCCGCGAAGGCCTGCACCCGCTGCCAGCGGACCTCGCCCGCCTTGTCGGTGCCGGCCAGCAGCTGGGACGCGGCCCGCCAGTCCTGGGTGGCCTGGACGACGTCGAGCACGTCGAGCAGGTCGTCGTCCGCGCCCGGCAGCCGGACGTCCTGGTCCTCCTGCCGCACGAACCCGTACGCCTCCGGGTCGGCCGCGTCCGGCGCGTCGGGCGACACCACCCGGATGCCGCCGCGCCGCCGGCGCAGCACATAGGGGCCGAGGACGCCGAACAGCAGCCCCAGTGCGATCAGGAACCAGAGAATCTCCATGTGTCCATTGTCCAGGACACCCGATGAGACGATCGCGGCGCCGGGGTGCGCACAGGACTACGCTCCTGACCCATGAGCGACCAGCACACCCATCAGAGCTTCGAGACCCGCGCGATCCACGCGGGCAACACCGCCGACCCGCTGACCGGCGCGGTCGTCCCGCCCATCTACCAGGTGTCCACCTACAAGCAGGACGGCGTGGGCGGGCTGCGCGGCGGTTACGAGTACAGCCGCAGCGCCAACCCCACGCGCACGGCCCTGGAGGAGAACCTCGCGGCGCTGGAGGGCGGCCGCCGCGGCCTGGCCTTCGCCTCGGGCCTGGCCGCCGAGGACTGCCTGCTGCGGACGCTCCTCGCGCCCGGCGACCACGTCGTCATCCCGAACGACGCCTACGGCGGCACCTTCCGCCTCTTCGCCAAGGTCGTCCAGCGCTGGGGCGTGGACTTCTCGGTGGCGAACACCTCCGACGTCGACGCGGTGCGGGACGCCGTCAACGACCGGACGAAGCTGATCTGGGTCGAGACCCCGTCGAACCCGCTCCTCGGCATCACCGACATCGAGGCGATCGCGGGCGTCGCCCGCCAGGCCGGCGTGAAGCTCGTCGTCGACAACACCTTCGCCTCGCCGTACCTCCAGCAGCCGCTGGCCCTCGGCGCCGACGTGGTCGTGCACTCGCTCACCAAGTACATGGGCGGCCACTCGGACGTCGTCGGCGGCGCGCTGGTGACGGCCGACGAGGCGCTCGGCGAGGAACTGGCCTACCACCAGAACGCGATGGGCGCGGTCGCCGGCCCCTTCGACTCGTGGATCGTGCTCCGCGGCATCAAGACCCTCGCCGTGCGCATGGACCGCCACAGCGAGAACGCGGCCAAGGTCGTCGAGATGTTGATCCAGCACCCGAAGGTCACCCAGGTCCTCTACCCGGGCCTCCCCGAGCACCCGGGCCACGAGATCGCGGCCAAGCAGATGCGCTCCTTCGGCGGCATGATCTCCTTCCGCGTGCAGGGCGGCGAGGAGGCGGCGGTCGAGGTCTGCAACCGCGCGAAGCTCTTCACCCTGGGCGAGTCCCTCGGCGGCGTCGAGTCCCTCATCGAGCACCCGGGCCGCATGACCCACGCGAGCGTCGCGGGCTCCGCCCTGGAGGTCCCGGCCGACCTGATCCGCCTCTCGGTGGGCATCGAGAACGTCGACGACCTGCTCGCCGACCTGCGCCAGGCGCTGGGCTAGAGGTCCCGGAGGGCCCGGACCCCGCGGGGGTCCGGGCCCTCCCGCGTACCCGCTCCGGCGTCGCGTCCCGCCGGCCGGGGCCTCACCACCCTTCGAACGGCGGTGTCGTCTCCGCCGGCGGCACCTCCCAGGGGCGGGTCACCGAGGCCCACACCGTGAACGCGAACGCGGCGACCGCGCACACCGCCCACAGCACCCGCCGGGCGGTCCGGGCGCGGCGGCGCAGCACCGCCCCGCGCGCGGCGGCCCGCAGCGGCAGATCGCCGGGGACCGGCGGGTGCGGGGTGTCGAGCAGCCGCCGCACGGCCGCCTCCCGGTCCTCGTGCCGGCTCACGCGGCGGCTCCCGCGCCGCCGTGCGCGGCGGCCCGCAGCGTGGCGACGCAGCGGGCGCACACCGCGCGGACCCGGGCCTCGGAGAGGCCGAGCAGGGCCGCGGTCTGCTCCTCGGCGACGCCCTCGTACAGCCGCAGGACGACGACGAGCCGTTCCTGCGGCGTGAGGGCGGAGAGGACCCCGCCGTGACCGCGGTGGTGCCGCCAGGCGGTGCGCGCGAAGCGGGCGGCCAGGTCGCGGCGGGCGAGGTCGTAGGGGTCCTCGTCGCGGAGCCGGCCCCACACCGCGTAGGTGTGGGCGAGGGCCGCGGTCAACAGCTCCTGGGCGGAGGGGTTGCGGGCCCGGGTCTCGGCCGTGAGCAGGGTCGCCGCGTGCAGCAGCCGGCCCGCCGCCCCGGCCACGAACGCGTCGAACTCCCGGGTGCGGTAGGCGCGTTCGCGTTCGCTCCCGCTCCGTCGCGCTGCCACGTCCTCATATGAGGACAGGGCGCGGGGCCGGGTCAAGGGGTCGGTACGCGCCCGCTCGCGGCCCCGAGGGCCGCCCGGCCGCCGCGCGACCCGGGCGGAGCCGCTACGCGGCCCCGTCGCCCGTCTCGTCCGCGGCCTCCGCCGCCGGGCCGCCCGCACCGGGGGCCGCGGCCGCCGCGTGCCCCGACTGCCGTGCGGACAGGGCCGTGTTGAAGCGCGTGAGCAGCGTGCAGAAGGACTCCCGCTCGTCCTGCGTCCAGCCGTCGGTGACCTCGACCATCAGCTGGCGGCGCGAGGAGCGCACCTCCTCCAGGCGGGCCAGGCCGCGCGGAGACAGCTGGAGCACGACCGCGCGGCCGTCCTCCGGGTGTGAGGTGCGCTTGACGAGACCGGTGTCGACGAGCGGCGCGACCTGCCGGGTGACGGTCGAGGAGTCGATCCCCATCCCGGCCGCGAGCGCCTTGACGCCCATCGGCCCTTCCTGGTCCAGCCTGTTGAGGAGCAGGTAGGCGGCCCGGTCCATGGAGTTGCGGAGCTGCCCCGTGCCGCCGAGGCGGGTCTGCTCGGCCCGGCGGGCGAAGACGGCCACCTGGTGCTGGAGCGCGTCGAGGAGACCGGGGTCGAGCTCAGTCGTCATGTCCTGAGATGTGGGCATGGCTGTGGGTCTCTCTCGTGCGGGGGTGGTCGGTCGGTGGGGGACAGAGTACGCGGACCCGACGGGGTCCGTACCGGCGCTGCGCAAACCCGCTGAGGCACCTGTCGGCCGGGCGGCCACCAGGGCCGTGAGCTGCGAGACTTGGTGTCATGAGCTTCCGTACGCGATACCCCTTGCACCATCTGATGCTGGACGACGTCCGGGGGGCGCAGAAGATGCTGTCCGGGGTCGCGCGGGTCACCGCGATGGAGGGCAGCCGGCACCTGTCGTCGCTGGTCGGGGCCCCCGTCCACCTCAAGTGCGAGAACCTCCAGCGGACCGGTTCGTTCAAGCTGCGCGGGGCGTACGTGCGGATCGCCGGCCTGCGCCCCGAGGAGCGGGCGGCCGGGGTCGTCGCCGCCTCGGCCGGCAACCACGCGCAGGGCGTCGCGCTCGCCTCGCAGCTCCTCGGCGTCCACGCGACCGTCTTCATGCCGGTCGGCGCCCCGCTGCCCAAGGTCGCGGCGACCCGGGAGTACGGCGCCGACGTCCGGCTGCACGGCCACGTCGTCGACGAGACGCTCGCGGCGGCGGAGCAGTACGCCCGGGAGACCGGCGCCGTCTTCATCCATCCCTTCGACCACGCCGACGTCATCGCCGGCCAGGGCACGGTCGGCCTGGAGATCCTGGAGCAGTGCCCCGAGGTCCGCACGATCCTGGTGGGCGTCGGCGGCGGCGGTCTGGCCGCCGGCATCGGGCTCGCCGTGAAGTCGCTGCGGCTGGACGTGAAGGTGATCGGCGTCCAGGCGGAGGGCGCGGCCGCCTATCCGCCGTCGCTGGCCGCCGGGCACCCGGTGGTCGTCGAGTCGCCGGTGACGATGGCCGACGGGATCAAGGTGGGGAGGCCGGGCGACGTGCCGTTCTCGCTGGTCCGGGAGTACGTCGACGAGGTCCGGACGGTCTCCGAGGACGCCCTCTCCTCCGCCCTCCTGCTCTGCCTGGAACGGGCGAAGCTGGTCGTCGAACCGGCGGGCGCCAGCCCCGTCGCCGCCCTCCTCGCCGCCCCGGAGTCCTTCCAGGGCCCCGTCGTCGCGGTGCTGTCCGGCGGCAACGTCGACCCGCTGCTCCTCCAGCGCATCCTGCGCCACGGCATGGCCGCCGGAGGCCGCTACCTCAGCCTGCGGCTGCGCGTCACCGACCGGCCCGGCGCGCTCGCGACGCTCCTCGCCGTGCTGACGGTCGTCGACGCGAACGTCCTGGACGTCGGCCACGTCCGCACCGATCCGCGCCTCGGCCTGACCGAGGCGGAGGTCGAGCTGCACCTGGAGACCAAGGGCCCCGAGCACTGCCGGGAGGTCGAGGAGGCGCTCCGGGACGCGGGGTACACCGTCCTCGGCTGAACCCCGGCCGTGTGACCCCGCTCACGCATTCACTGGGCGGGGGCCGCCCCGCGCGCCTAGGATCGGACGGAAACGCCCGAATATCCCCGGGAGTGTTCCTATGCCAGGCGCGATCTACGCCGAGGGTCTGGTGAAGACCTTCGGCGACGTACGAGCACTGGACGGCGTGGACCTCGACGTCCCCGAAGGCACCGTCCTGGGCCTGCTCGGCCCGAACGGCGCGGGGAAGACCACCACCGTGCGCGTGCTGACCACCCTGCTGCGGCCCGACAGCGGCCGGGCCGTCGTCGCCGGGATCGACGTCCTCAGGCACCCCGACGAGGTGCGCCGCTCGATCGGCCTCTCCGGCCAGTTCGCCGCCGTCGACGAGTACCTCACCGGCCGCGAGAACCTCCAGATGGTCGGCGAGCTCTACCAGATCAAGGCCAAGGCCGCGAAGGTCCGGGCCGGAGAGCTCCTGGAGCGCTTCCACCTCGCCGACGCCGCCGACCGCCCCGCCAAGACCTACTCCGGCGGCATGCGCCGCCGCCTCGACCTCGCGGCCGCCCTGGTCGTCGCCCCGCCGGTCATGTTCATGGACGAGCCGACCACCGGCCTCGACCCCCGCAACCGGCAGGAGCTCTGGGACGTCATCAAGGAGCTCGTCGCCGGCGGCACGACCCTGCTCCTCACCACCCAGTACCTGGAGGAGGCCGACCACCTCGCGCACGACATCTGCGTCGTCGACCACGGCAAGGTCATCGCGCGCGGCACCGCCGACCAGCTGAAGGCGCAGACCGGCGGCGAGCGCGTCGAGGTCGTCGTCCAGCAGCCCGAGATGATCGCCGGCGCCCGGGACGTCCTCGCCCGCTACGGCGTCGCGGGCACCGGCCACGGCGAGGTCTCCGTCGAGCCCCACGTCCGCAAGCTCACCGTCCCCGTCACCGGTGGCGCCAAGCTGCTCGCCGAGGTCATCCGCGACCTGGACGCCGTCGGCGTCGGGATCGACGACATCGGCCTGCGTCGCCCCACCCTCGACGACGTCTTCATCTACCTCACCGGCCACGCGGCCGAGCGGGCGGAGGAGGAGGGGAACGGCGCGGCGGACGCCGCCGGCCGGAGCCGCAAGGACCGGAAGGACCGGAAGGAGAATGCCTCGTGACCACCCTGACGGACACCGTCTCCGGCGCCCGGAAGCCCCGGGGCGCCCTCGTCCAGTCGGTCAACGACTCGCTGGTCGTCACCAAGCGCAACCTGATCCGGATGACCCGCATCCCGGAGATGGTCATCTTCGGGCTCATCCAGCCCGTGATGTTCGTGGTCCTCTTCAGCTTCGTCTTCGGCGGCTCGATGAGCGTCGGCGGCACCACGGACCCGCAGGTCTACCGCGAGTTCCTGATGGCCGGCATCTTCGCCCAGACCGTCACCTTCGCCACGGCGGGCGCCGGCGCGGGCATCGCCGACGACATGCACAAGGGCCTCGTCGACCGGTTCCGCTCGCTGCCCATGGCCCGGGGCGCCGTCCTCACCGGCCGCACCCTCGCCGACCTCGTCCAGACCGCGCTGACCGTCGTGGTCCTCGCGATCGTCGGCCTCCTCGTCGGCTGGCGCATCCACAACGGCGTCCCCAAGGCCCTCGGCGCCTTCGCCCTGCTGCTCCTCCTCGGCTACGCCTTCTCCTGGATCGGCGCCCTCATCGGCCTGTCGGTCCGCACCCCGGAGGCGGCCACCTCCGGCGGCCTGATCTGGCTCTTCCCGGTCACCTTCGTGTCGAACGCCTTCGTCGACCCGAGCATGATGGCGTCCTGGATCCGCCCCATCGCCGAGTGGAACCCGTTCAGCGCGACCGTCCAGGCGTGCCGCGAACTCTTCGGCAACCCCGGCGTCGTCCAGTCCGACGCCTGGCCCATGCAGCACCCGGTCTGGGCGTCCCTCGTCTACTCGGTACTGATCGTCGGCGTCTTCCGCTCCCTGGCGGTCCGCAAGTACCGCTCGGCGACCGTGTGAACCGGCCCTCCCCCGACCCGGCGGGTCAGGGGAGGTAGCCCGAGACGACGAGGCCGTCGGGGAAGCCGGCGAAGACCGCCCCTCCGGCGGCCAGCACGTCCCCGGACGTCTCCACCCGGACGTCGTCGGGGACGTTGGGCTGGTACGTCCGCACCCCGTCGCCGCCGGACGGGCCCGCGGCCGGATAGGACACCACGAACTCCCGGCCCGTGGTCACCACCCGGTCGCCCACCAGGTACACCCGGTCCGCCGACGCCGACAGCGACTCCCGCCACCGCTCCCGGCCGCTCCCCAGGTCGTACGCGACGACCTCGTCGTCCCCCTCGACGACGGCGACCAGGCCGTCCGCGCCCACCGCGGGCCCGGCCGACACGTCCGTCCCCAGGGAGCGCAGCGGCCGGAGCGTCCCCGGGTCGAGGACGCCGACGGTCCCGTCCTGGCGGCCCGAGCACAGCACGCTCCCGCTCCTCGCGTGGACCGCGAGCCCGCCGCAGTACTCCGCCGCGCGTGCCGCCTCCTTCCCGGTGCGGGCGTCGAGGGACACCACCGAGGCGCCGACCGGCACGAGGACCCGCCCGCCGCCCGCGACCGGCTGCTCCGGCAGCCCGTCGAGCGGCGAGCGCCACAGCTCCTCGCCGTCGCGCAGCCGTACGGCGGTGACCAGACCGGTCCGCTCGTCCCGCCGGTTGACGTAGGCGGAGTAGAGGACGCCGTCGAGGAGGTCGGTGCCCTTCACGGCCCAGTCGCCCCCGGGCGCCTCGACGCGGCCGCGCTCGCGGCCGTCGAGCACCCCGTACGCGACGATCCCCTCCGGGCCGGTCACGTACGCCGTGTCCCCGACGACCGCCGGGTACTGCGGCCCGGTGCGCAGCCCCTCGCCCCGGCCCGGCACCTTCCACAGCTCCTTGCCGTCCGCCGCGCCCAGCGCCGTGACCGCGCCGCCGTTCCCGGGGCAGACCAGCACCTTCGGCGTAAGCGCGCAGGCGCCGACGCCCCCCTCCACCTCCGCCGTCCAGGGCGACCAGCCGGCCGGGCGGTACGCCCGGTCCGTCCCGGCGCCGCCGAAGTCGTGGGTGCGGCCCGCCGAGCCGTACGGCGGGACCACCCCGCTCAGCGCGACGGGCGCCGGGGCGCCGGTGCCGGTGGCACCGGGGGCCGTCGGCCCGGCGGCGCCGCCCGCGGCCGCGCCGCCCCGCCCGTCGGTCCGGTCCAGCACCACCACGCCCGCCGTCACCGCCACGGCCACCGCCACCGCGGCCGCCACGGCCGCGCCCCACCGGCGGCGCCGCGCGGGAGCGGCCGCCGGAAGCACCGGCCGGTCGGTGACGGCCGTGGGGGAGTACGGCACGACCGGGCCGAGGGTCGGCAGATCGGCCACGCCCGCGCCGGAGGCCGCCGCCTCGCCGACCCGCCGGGCCGCCTCCCCGTACCCGGCGAGCAGCGACAGCACCCCGCCCGGCCAGGGGAAGACCGCGGGCCCCTCCCCGCCGCCCAGCAGCGCCGCCAGCTCCGCCGCCGACGGACGCTCCCGCGGGTCGAGGCGCAGACAGCGCTCCAGGACCGGCCGCACCTCCTCGGGGACCCCGCTGAGTTCGGCGTCCGCACGGCTGATCCGGTAGATCACGGCGGCCATCTCGTCGTCGTGGAACGGCCCCCGGCCGCTCGCCGCGAACGCCAGCACCGCGCCCAGACAGAACACGTCGGAGGCGGGCACCACCGCCCGGCTCCCCACCAGGTGCTCCGGCGACATGAAGCCGGGCGAGCCCACCACCAGACCGGACGAGGTCAGCGCCGTCGCCTCGAAGGCCTGCGCGATGCCGAAGTCGATCAGCTTCGGCCCGGCCGCGCCGAGCAACACGTTCGCGGGCTTGAGGTCCCGGTGCAGCACCTCCGCCCGGTGCACGCCGGCCAGCGCCCCGGCGAGCGCGGCCCCGAGGCTCCGCACGGCGGCCGGGGGCAGCGCCCCCGACCGGACGACGGCCTCCGCGAGCGAGGGCCCCGGCACGTACTCGGTCGCCAGCCACGGCGACGGCGCGCCGGCGTCCGCGTCCACGAGCCGGGCCACCCCGGGGCCGTCCACCGTCCGGGCCGCCGCGATCTCCCGCCGGAACCGCGTCCGGAAGTCGGCGTCGACCTCCAGCTCCTCCCGCACGGTCTTCACCGCGACCATCCGCTCGGGGTCGGCCGTCGGCGCGTCGGCGCGGCAGGCGAGGTGCACCTCGCCCATGCCGCCCGCGCCGATCCGGGCGAGCAGCCGGTACGGGCCGACGAGGCGCGGGGGCCCGCCGGCGGGCAGGGCTTCCAGCACGGGACTACTCCTTCTCGGCGGGGAGCGCGACGGCGGCCACGGCGCCCTTGTCGAAGACGACGTACGCGATGCCGCCGAGCGGCAGCACCTCCGGCTGCCGGATCTGCCGGGAGACGAACGAGCCGTAGGCCGGGTCGTAGTCCTCCTCCTCGGCCCGCGGCCCCGGTGCACCCGGCACCCGGACCGTCCCCACCGGGCCCGGCCTGCCGTCGGCGCCGATCCGCACGGTGTGAAGCGAGGAAAAGTCGGCGTACACGACCCGGTCGCCCGCCAGCAGCGGCGTGGACCAGCTCTGGGACAGTCCCGCCGGGGCCGCGGTGACCGGGAAGGAGGCGAGCGTCTCGCCGGTGCGCGGGTCCAGGACCCGCAGGCCCTTGTCCCAGGTCACGACGGTCCGCGGGCCGATCGCCGAGGGCGCGGAGCCCGCGAGGGGCCCGGGCGGCGACGCCTTCGTGGCCAGGGTGCGGGCGTCGAGCAGGTGCAGGGTGGTGTCCGGGTCGGCGCCGAACCCGTCACCCGCGCAGTACGCCGAGGCGCCCAGCACCTTGAGGGTCTCGCACTCCTTGGCGTCCGGGTCGACCTGTCCGAGCTGCGTGCCGGTCCTCGCGTCGTAGGCCACGAGCCCGCCCTGGCTGAGGGCGTAGACGACCCCCTTCGCGTACGCCACCGGCTCGTACGCCTTGCGCTCGGCGTACGAGGTCGTCCCGTTGGTGAGCTCCTCGGACCAGAGCCGCCGGCCGTCGGCCAGCGAGAACGCGGTCAGCGCGGCCCGCACCCACGCGGTGTCCTCCCGCACCTCCGTCGCCGCGAAGACGATCCCGTCCCCGACCACCGGCCGGGTGGCCCAGAAGCCCTGCGGGCCCTGCGCCGGCTTCTGCCAGCGGACCTTCCCCGTGCGCGCCTCGCGCACCTGGACGGTGCGCCCGGCGACCAGGACCACGCTTTCCCCGTGGACGGTGGGGCGGGTCGCGCTCCCGCCCGCGAAGGGGTAGCCGTGCGGGCTGACGTAGCTCTCGCCCGGCGTGTCCCCGGCCCGCGCCACGTCCCACAGCCGCTTCCCGGTCGCCGGGTCCAGGGCCTCGTACCGCCCGTCCGTCGTCCGGCAGACGAGGACCTGCTCGCCGACCGAGCAGCCGAACGCCGGCGCGGTCAGTTCCGTGTGCCAGGGCTTCCAGCCGGCGGGGCGCTGGGAGGCGGTCTGCGGGACCACGCCGGACGCGTCGGCCAGGCCCCGGTCGTCGACCCCGGGGACCCGGGGGCCGGCGGGCGGCGCGGCCTTCGCCGGAGCCTTCGGACCGGCCTGCGACCCCTCCGGCCACAGCAGGTAGGCGCCGAGCCCGCCCGCGGCCACGGCGAGGGCGAGCAGAGCGGCGACGGTCCGTCCCCGGCGCCGGCGCGGGGGAGCGGCGGCCGGGGCGACCGGGGCCAGGGTCGGCACGGAAGGGAGGCCGGGGACGGCCGGGGTGACGACGGGACCGGCGGCGGGCGCAGCCTCCAGGAGCGGTCCGCCCGAGGCGACGAGCCGGGCGAGGTCCCCGCCGTAGCGGCCGATGTGGTCCCGTATCCCCTCCGGCCACGGGAAGACCTTGGCCCGCGGACCGGGCGCGAGCAGCTCCGCGAGCTGCTCCGGGGACGGCCGGTCCGCCGGGTCGACGGAGAGACAGGCGGCGATCGTCCCGCGCAGCTCCTCCGGCACCCGCGTCAGGTCGGCCTCGGCCCGCGAGACGCGGTGGAGGACGGCGGCGAGCGGGCCGTCGCCGAACGGGGCCTCGCCGGTGGCCGCGTGGCAGAGGAGCGAGCCGAGACAGAAGACGTCGGAGGCGGCGGTGACGTGCCGGGACCCGGCCACGTGCTCGGGGGACATGAAGGAGGGCGTGCCGACCATGAGACCGGTCACGGTCATGGCGGTGGCGGTGCTGCTGCGGGCGATGCCGAAGTCGATGAGCCGGGGGCCGTCGACCGACAGCATGACGTTGCCCGGCTTGAGGTCCCGGTGCAGGACCCCGGCCCGGTGCAGGTCGGCCAGGGCCCGGGCGACGTCCGCGCCGAGCGCCCGCACGGCGTCGGCGGGCAGCGCGCCGTCCCGCCGCACGGCCTCCGAGAGGCTCGGCCCGGGGACGTACGCGGTCGCCAGCCACGGCACCTCGGCGTCGGCGTCCCCGCCGACGGGAGCCGCGGCGTACGGGCTGTCGACCAGTCCGGCGACCCTGATCTCGCGCCGGAAGCGGTCCCGGAAGGCCGGATCGCCGGCGACGTCGCGCCGCACGGTCTTCACGGCGACGAAGGTGCCGGGCACCGGCGCGTCGCTGGTCTCCCCGCCGCCGCGCCCCCCGTCCCCGGCCGCCCGCCCGAGGTACACCTCGCCCATGCCGCCGGCGCCGAGCCGGGCGAGCACCTCGTAGGGTCCGATCCGTCGTGGCGCGCCCTCGCGCAGCGTTCCCAGCACCTCGCCATCCCCCCGTGCAGACGTGTGTGACGTGTGTGACGTGTGACGCGACGTCAGCCCCGCATCCTCGCACGTGCGTGCAGGACGAAGGGCCGGCCCCCTCGGGGGGCCGGCCCTTCGCTCAAGGAGTGCGGATCAGCCGGAGTACGGCTTGGCGCTGAGGATCTTCACCGTGGCCTTCTTGCCGTTCGGCAGCTCGTACTCCGCGTCGTCGCCGGCCTTCTTGCCGTTGACGCCGACGCCGAGCGGCGACTGCGGGGAGTATGTCTCGATGTCCCCGCTCGCGTACTCGCGCGAGGCCAGGAGGAACGTCATCGTGTCGTCCTCGTCGCCGTCGAAGGCGATCGTGACGACCATGCCGGGCTCGACGACGCCGTCGTCCGCCGGGGCCTCGCCGACCTTGGCGTGCTGGAGCAGCTGGGTGAGCTGGCGGATGCGGAGCTCCTGCTTGCCCTGCTCCTCCTTGGCCGCGTGGTACCCGCCGTTCTCGCGCAGGTCGCCCTCTTCGCGTGCCGCGGCGATCTTGACGGTGATCTCGGTACGCGCGGGACCAGACAGGTACTCAAGCTCGTCCTTGAGCTTGTTGTACGCCTCCTGGGTGAGCCAGGTGACGTTGTCGCTGGTCTGGGTCACGGGTGCTCCTCGTAGGTACTGGGAATACAAAGCATCGCCCTACACGGAATGCATGGCGTCCCGGGTGGGCGAAAGCACGAGCCTAACAATGAGTGGCGAAAAGCGGGAGGACATAAAGCATCAGGATGGCGTCACCCCAGGTCACGGTCGTGACCCGCCGGGACTCGTCACCCGGTCCCTACCCACCGCTACGGTGCCGTACACCCGATCAGCTCCGCGCTGGTCGCGCGGGCGGTGGTGCGGAGCGAGACGACGGTGTCCACCCGGGTCGCGGGGTCGTCGATCCGCACGTCCTTGCGGGCCACCTCGGCGCCGTCCTCGGCGCGCGAACGCAGGGTGCAGACGCCCTCGACGCCCTCGTCCTTGCGGACCTCCAGATGGACCTGGACCTCGGTGTCGCTCACCACGTCGAACTTGATCATCTCGGCGCTGATCTTGCTGTCGACGACGTAGTACCAGCCGAACCAGCCCATCAGCCCGAGGAAGAGGACGCCCAGCACGGCGCCCGCGATCCTGAGCTTGCGGTCGGCCCGCTCGTCCGCGGAGCGCCCGTAGCGCCCCTCGGGCAGCTGCTCTCGCACCGCGCTCATGATCGATCCTCTCGAAGCCGGGGGTGGCGGAATTTTCACTCCCCCGATTCCGTCACTATAGAGACCTGGCTCCGCGTCGAATCACTGAGGATCGAGTCTTGACTGAGCAGCTTCGACTGATGGCCGTTCACGCCCACCCCGACGACGAGTCGAGCAAGGGTGCGGCGACGATGGCCAAGTACGTGTCCGAGGGGGTGGACGTCATCGTGGTGACGTGCACGGGCGGCGAGCGCGGCTCGGTCCTGAACCCCCAGCTCCAGGGTGACCCCTATATCGAGGCGAACATCCACGAGGTGCGCCGCAAGGAGATGGACGAGGCCCGCGAGATCCTCGGCGTCTCCCAGGAATGGCTCGGCTTCGTCGACTCCGGCCTGCCCGAGGGCGACCCGCTGCCCCCGCTCCCGGAGGGCTGCTTCGCCCTGGAGGACGTGGACACGGCGGCCGGCGAGCTGGTCCGCAAGATCCGCTCCTTCCGTCCGCAGGTCGTCACGACCTACGACGAGAACGGCGGCTACCCGCACCCCGACCACATCATGACCCACAAGATCACGATGGTGGCCTTCGACGGCGCGAACGACGCCGAGAAGTTCCCCGAGGCCGAGTTCGGACCGGTCTGGCAGCCGCTGAAGCTCTACTACAACCAGGGCTTCAACCGTCCCCGCACGGTCGCCCTGCACGAGGCGCTCCTCGCCCGCGGTCTGGAGTCCCCCTACGGCGAGTGGCTGGAGCGCTGGAAGGAGTTCGAGCGCAAGGAGCGGACGCTGACCACGTTCGTGCCGTGCGCCGAGTTCTTCGAGACCCGCGACAAGGCCCTGATCGCCCACCGCACCCAGATCGACCCCGACGGCGGCTGGTTCCGGGTCCCCATGGAGATCCAGAAGGAGGTCTGGCCGACGGAGGAGTACGAGCTCAGCAAGGCGCTGGTCCCCACCTCCCTCCCCGAGGAAGATCTCTTCGCGGGCATCCGCGACAATGCCTGACATGAGCGCACACCTGGCACTGACCCAGCTTGTCCCCTTCGCCGCCGAAGAGCTGGACAAGAACAAGGTGACCCCCGGCGTCCTCGGCTTCGTCGTCTTCGCCGTCCTGGCCGTCGCCGTCTGGATGCTGATGAAGTCGATGAACCGGCACATGGGCAGGGTCTCCTTCGAGGAGGCCCCCGACCCCGCCGCCGGCCCGGACACCCCGGCCGCGCAGACCGGCGCCCCCGCCCAGTAGCGGCACCGCCCCCCGTCCCGTACCCCACCGGTACGGGACGGGGGGCGTCCTGCGTCCACCGGCCCTACGCCTCCGGCACCCCCAGGACCTCCCGGGCGTGCCGGTGCGGCACCATGCCCAGGTCCCAGCCCTGCCAGGGCGCCGACGCGGGAACCCCGCGGTCCAGCACCACCGCGTACGCCTCGACGCAATCGTCGAGCCGCGGGTCGCGCGCCGGATGCCGCTCCGCCGCCAGCGCGGCGAGCTCCTCGCGCGCCGACGCCGTCCCCGGCTCCGGCGCGGCCGGCGCCGCGTGGGGGAGCAGCGTGCAGCGCAGGAAGCGCGCCCAGTCGCCGCCCCGCCGGTCCCCGTAGGACGCGAACAGCTCCCGCGCCTCGTCGCACAGGCCCAGCGCCTGCGGCACCCGCCCGTTGCCCGCGTCGATGATCGCGAGCTCCAGGCAGGTCCAGCCCTCCCCGTGGGCCACCCCGATCCGGTGGAAGTCCGCCCGCGCGTCCACCAGCAGCTGCCGGGCGAAACCGGAGTTCCGCAGCCCCCCGGTACGGGCCGCGAGCTGGTCGCGGGTGACCCGGCCCGAGTGGTGCCGTGCGCTCGCCAGCCCGTACAGGTCCCGCATCCGGGAGAACATCGTCCGGGCCCGGCCCAGCTCCCGCACCGCCTCGTCCCGGTCACCGCGCTCCTCCAGCGCGTGCCCCAGGTGGTACAGCGTCCACGCCTCGCCCCGCGCGTCCTCCTGTTCGCGGTGGCGGGCCAGCGCCCCGCGCAGCGCCTCCACCGCCGGCTCCGCGTCCCCGGCGGCCAGCCGGGTCCGGGCGAGCTGGGTCAGCGCCCACGCCTCGCCGCGCCCGTCGTGGATGCGCCCGTAGTCCTCCAGCGCGCCCCGCAGCTCGTGCCCCGCCTCCGGCACCGCGCCCCGCAGCAGCAGCAACTGGCCCCGGTGCAGATGGGCCCACGCCTCGCCGTGCAGCGACTCGTGCTCCCGGTGCAGCGCCAGGGACCGGTCCAGCAGCCCCGCGGCCTCCGCCAGGTCCCCGCGGTCCCGCTCCACCGCGGCCAGCGCGTGCAGCGTCCACGCCCGGTCGGCGGCGAGCGCCTCCGGCTCCTGGAGCGCGAGCGCCTCCCGCAGCCGGGCCGCCGCCTCCCCGAGCCGCCCCTGGTGGTGCAGGGTGATGCCCAGCGAGCACAGCGCCAGCGCCGCCCCCGGGTCCTGGCGGGCCTCCTGATAGGACGAGACGACCGAGGTCAGCGTCGTGCGCGCCTTGTCGAGCTCGCCGAGCTGCCGGGCCGCGATGCCGGTCCGCCACTGCACGGAGCGGGACAGCTGCCCCTGCCCGATGGCCTCCGTCAGCTCGTTGATCTCGCCGAGCCGGTAGAGGTCGCCGCGCAGCAGGCAGTAGTCGCACAGCGCCCCCAGCAGGTCCAGGACCGTCCGCTGGTCCACGCCGTCCGCGTGCCGCAGCGCCGCCGTGATGAAGCTGGTCTCCTCGTCGAACCAGCCCAGCGCCGCCTCCAGGGAGCCGAAGCCGTGCCCGTCGAAGCGGTCCGCGCGGGTCGACATCTTCCCGTCGACCATCCGGATCACCGCGTCCGCGAGCTCCGCGTAGTTCCGGATCAGCCGGCCCTGCGCCGCCGCGATCTCCGCGGCGTCCTCCTCCTCGTGCAGCCGCACCGCGGCGAAGGCCCGCACCGCGTCGTGCAGCCGGTACCGCTCCCCGCGCACGTGGTCGAGGAGCCCCGCGTCCGCCAGCTCCCTCAGCAGCCGCGCCCCCTCAGCGCCCTTCCCGCCCAGCAGCGCGGCGGCCGCCGCCGCGCCCAGCGAGGCCCGTCCGGCCAGCGCGAGCCGCCGCAGCAGCCGCCGGGCGTCGTCGCCGAGACCGGCCCCGTACCGCACCGACAGCGCGCGCCCGACGGGGTCCCCGTCCCGGCCCGCGTCCCCGAGCGCCCCGGCCAGCTCGTCCCACGGCAGCCGGCCCAGCAGGGAACCCGCCGCCCGCAGTGCCAGCGGAAGCCCGCCGCACAGCTCGCGGATCCGCTCGGAGGCCGCCGCGTCGTACGGCCCGGGATCGGGCACCTGGGCCGCCGCCCGCAGCAGCTCCTCCGCCCCGGCCGCGTCCAGCGCCGCCACCGGCAGCGCGTGCACCTCTGCCGGCAGGTCGGCGCCCAGGTCCAGCGGCTCCCGGCAGGTCACCAGGACCAGACTGTCCGAGCGCTCCGGCAGCAGGGCCCGCACCTGGGCCGCGTCCACGGCGTCGTCCAGGATCACCGTCACCGGCACCCCGGTCAGCTGCCGCTGGTACAACTCCGCCAGCCGCTGGGCCTGTTGCTCGGCCGTCGCGCCCTCCCGGAAGAGCAGCCGGTCGCGCGGGGCACCCAGCCGGTTCAGCAGGTGCAGCAGCGCCTCCCGCGTCGACACCGGCCGCTCCCCGGTCGCGGCGCCCCGCAGGTCCACCACGCACGCCCCGCGGAACTGGTCCCGCAGCGCGTGCGCCGCGCGCACCGCCAGCGCCGTCCGCCCCGACCCCGGCTCACCGTGCAGCAGCACCACCGTCGGCCGGGTCGCCGGCGACGCCCGCCCCGCCTGGACCCACCGGGTGATCCGCGCCAGCTCCTCCCGCCGTCCCGCGAACCGGCCCCCGGGGTCCGGCAGATGACGGAACGACCGCTCCAGGACGGTCCGCTGCCGGGCCGCCGCGCTCCGGTCGGCGCCGCGCAGCCGCTCGCCCCACACCTGCCGCGGCGGCTCCGCCGCGCCCGCCGGGGGCTCGGGCGCCCGCTGCCCCTCCAGGAAGGGCCGCACCCCCCGCTCCTCCAGCGCCGACAGCCAGGACTGCCGCAGGGCGTCGACGGCCGCGGGCGGGCGGCCGGCGGCCGGCGGGGGCCCCGCCGTCACCCGCAGCACCGTCGCCGCCGCGCCCGCCACCGCCACCACCGCGCCCGCGCCGAACGCCGTCCCCGCCGCCGTGCCCAGCGCCAGGTCCGCGCCGACGGCCGCCACCGCGGCGACCCCGGCGACGAGCGCGGGACCGGCCGCCCCGGGCCCGGTGAGACGGTCCGCCCACCGCGTCCGCCCGTGCGCCGCCCCCGCCTCCCAGCCCTCCAGGGCGCCGAGGAAGGCCGCGTACTCCTCCCGCGAGCCCGCCGTCATCGACTCCAGCGCGGCCCGGCCCCGGCCGAGCAGCACCTCGGCCGCCGGCAGCGAACGGCCCGCCGAGCCGCGCGTCTCCTCCGCCACGATCCGCTCCAACAGCCGCTCCGCCACGGCCCGATGACTCTCCCGCATCTGCGTCCCCCTCCGCGCCCGCCGGCGAACCCGGCCCCGATCCGTCCGGGGCCCAGTGTGCTGCGCGGCGCGCGTCGGCGCGAGGGAGCGGAGAAACGGCGAGACGGCTGCGGCAGGATGGGCCCATGCCGAACCGACTGGCCCATGAGACCTCCCCGTACCTCCTGCAGCACGCCGACAACCCCGTCGACTGGTGGCCGTGGTCGGCCGAGGCCTTCGAGGAGGCCCGGCGCCGCGACGTCCCCGTCCTGCTCAGCGTCGGGTACAGCTCCTGCCACTGGTGTCACGTCATGGCGCACGAGTCCTTCGAGGACGACGCCACCGCCGCCCTGGTCAACGAGCACTTCG
Source organism: Streptomyces sp. NPDC104202 (assembly GCF_055584185.1). Lineage (NCBI taxonomy): Bacteria > Bacillati > Actinomycetota > Actinomycetes > Kitasatosporales > Streptomycetaceae > Streptomyces > Streptomyces sp. NPDC104202. The sequence continues at coordinate 74,051 of NZ_JBVJMN010000007.1, forward strand.
TCGCCGTCAAGGTCGACCGCGAGGAACGCCCCGACGTCGACGCCGTGTACATGGAGGCCGTCCAGGCCGCCACGGGGCAGGGCGGCTGGCCGATGACCGTCTTCCTCACCCCGGACGCCGCCCCCTTCTACTTCGGCACGTACTTCCCGCCCGAGCCCCGCCACGGCATGCCCTCCTTCCCCGAGGTCCTGGAGGGCGTCCGGGGTGCCTGGTCCGGCCGGCGCGAGGAGGTCGGCGAGGTCGCCGAGCGGATCGTCAAGGACCTCGCCGGCCGCTCCCTGGCCTACGGCGGCGACGGCGTCCCCGGCGAGGAGGAGCTCGCCGGGGCCCTCCTCGGTCTCACCCGCGAGTACGACGCCACCCGCGGCGGCTTCGGCGGCGCCCCCAAGTTCCCGCCGTCCATGGTCCTGGAGTTCCTCCTCCGCCACCACGCCCGCACGGGCTCCGAGGGTGCCCTCCAGATGGCCGCCGACACCTGCGAGGCGATGGCCCGCGGCGGCATCTACGACCAGCTCGGCGGCGGCTTCGCCCGCTACGCCGTCGACCGCGCCTGGGTCGTCCCCCACTTCGAGAAGATGCTGTACGACAACGCCCTGCTCTGCCGCGTCTACGCCCACCTCTGGAAGGCCACCGGAAGCGACCTGGCCCGTCGCGTCGCCCTGGAGACCGCCGACTTCCTCGTCCGCGAACTGCGCACCCCCGAGGGCGGCTTCGCCTCCGCGCTCGACGCCGACAGCGACGACGGCACCGGCCGCCACGTCGAGGGCGCCTACTACGTGTGGACCCCCGGGCAGCTCGCCGAGGTCCTCGGCGCGGAGGACGCCGCCCTCGCCGCCGCCCACTACGGCGTCACCGAGGACGGCACCTTCGAGCACGGCAGCTCCGTCCTCCAGCTCCCCCAGGACACGGGCGTCGCCGACGCGGACCGCGTCGCCTCGATCGCCGCCCGCCTCCTCGCCGCCCGCGAGGAGCGCGCCCGCCCCGGCCGCGACGACAAGATCGTCGCCGCCTGGAACGGCCTCGCGATCGCCGCCCTCGCCGAGACCGGCGCCCTCTTCGACCGCCCCGACCTCGTCGAGCGCGCCACCGAGGCCGCCGACCTGCTGGTCCGCGTCCACATGGACGAGCAGGCGCGGCTCACCCGCACCTCCAAGGACGGCCGGGCCGGCGCCAACGCGGGGGTCCTGGAGGACTACGCCGACGTCGCCGAGGGGTTCCTCGCCCTCGCCGCCGTCACCGGCGAAGGCGCCTGGCTCGAGTTCGCCGGCTTCCTCCTCGACCTCGTCCTGGACCGCTTCACCAGCGAGGGCGGCGCCCTGTACGACACCGCCCACGACGCCGAACAGCTGATCCGCCGCCCCCAGGACCCCACCGACAACGCCGCCCCCTCGGGCTGGACCGCGGCCGCCGGAGCCCTGTTGGCGTACGCCGCCCACACCGGCTCCGAAGCCCACCGCGCCGCCGCCGAGGGGGCGCTCGGCGTCGTCAAGGCCCTCGGCCCGCGCGCGCCCCGGTTCATCGGCTGGGGTCTCGCCACCGCCGAGGCCCTCCTCGACGGGCCCCGCGAGATCGCCGTCGTCGGCACCCCGGGGGAGGAGGCGTTCGAGGAGCTGCGCCGTACCGCGCTCCTCGCCACCGCCCCCGGCGCCGTCCTCGCCGCCGGAGCCCCCGACGGCGAGGAGTTCCCGCTCCTGAAGGACCGTCCGCTGGTCGCCGGGGGACCCGCCGCGTACGTCTGCCGTCACTTCACGTGCGACGCCCCCGTCACCGACCCGGCCGCCCTGCGCCGCGCGCTCTGAGTCCGGAGCGCGGCACGGAACGGGGACGGCCCCGCCACCCCTCCGAGGAGGGGCGGCGGGGCCGCACCGTCGCCGAGCGGCGTCGCTCAGCTGTTGCCGGCGCCGTTGCCGGACAGCACGGGGATGTCGCTGAGGATGTGCGAGAGCGGCTCGTCACCCTTGGCCTGGGTGGAGTTCTCGGTGCACTGCTGGTTCTGCGGGGAGGACAGGACGTTGATGTCCTGGACCGCGATCGGGACGAGGCCGACCAGCGAACCGGCGTTGACCTTGGCCGGCAGGCCGACGCAGGGCTTGTTCAGCGAGCCCTGGACGAGCGCGAACTGGGGGCTCATGTCGCCGTGGGTGGCGGAGTTGCCGAACTCCTGGTGGGCGCCGTTGCCCGACAGCGAGGTGGTGCCGCCGTCGTCCGCGATCGCGAGCGCCTGACCGGCACCCGCCGCCGTCGCGCCGAGAACGGACGCGGCCACAGCAGCCGTCGCCAAGAGCTTCTTCATTGTTCAGGCCTTTCGGGTCCTGGCCCGCTGAGTGCCGAGCCGTGCTGATCAACTGGGCGGAGGTCCGGAGGTTCCGGGTAGTCCACCGGACGGCCTACGGGCAGATGAGCGAGGCGCCCGGCGTGGGGCGGTAGGCGGCCGCCGGGATCTCGCCCGGCGCCACCGCCCCTGCCTCCGGCAGCGGCCGGTCCTCACGCAGCCGCCCGAAGACCTCCGCCGCGCCCTTCTCGTCCCAGGCGACGGTCGAGCCGACCCCGGCGATGGCCGGGTGGAAGCCCCGGATGGGTACGGTCGAGAACTCCGCGCGGTCCAGGGGCAGGTCCTTCAGCCGGGCGGCGAGCGCCAGCAGCTCGCCCGCCGAGATCCCCCGCTCGGCCGCGCCCGTCCCGCGCAGGGTCGCCGCGAACGCGCGCAGCGCCGCCGGGTCGTCCAGGACGCCGGCGCGGAGCCGCTCCAGGGTGTTCACCACGAACTTCTGCTGTTTCCGGATCCGGCCGAAGTCCATCTGCCCGTCGGCCCGTCGCGAACGCACGTACTGGAGTGCCTCGCCGCCCCCGACCCGCTTGGTCCCGGGCTGCAGGTCGATGCCGGTGACCGTGTCCTTCAGAGGCTCCGCCGTGCACACGGCGACGCCCCCGTCGAGCCCGTCGACGGTGTCCATGAAGCGCCGGAAGTCGATCTCCAGGTACCGGTGGACCGCCAGTCCGGTCATCGACTCGACGGTCTCCTGCACGAAGGCGGGACCGCCCTCCGCCCAGGCGTTGTTCAGCTTCGCCGGGTGGGCCGTGTGCACCTTCCCGGTGCGGCGGTCGAGGTGCTCGTCGGGGAAGGAGGTGAGGGAGTCGCGCGGCAGGCCGACGACACTGATCCGGTCGTTCTCCGCGGAGACGTGGACCAGCATCATCACGTCGGTGCAGTCGCACTCCTTGCCGCCGAGCCTGAAACGTTCCTTCTCCTCCTCCGTCACGCCCTTGCGGCTGTCGATGCCGACCACCAGGAGGTTGAGCCCCTGCTTGGGGGAGGGAAGGCCGGACGGGGCGACGGCGAGCGCGCCGGGGGCGAGGGCGGCGAGGGCGGTGCAGGCCGCCGCCGCGAGCAGCGTGCGGCGGAGCCGCCGGGAACGCGGGAATTTCATGCCCGCACGCTATTTCGAGCCACCTCGCACACAGGTACGCGACGCGACATGAACAGGTCGAATCACTCTCCTGCGACGCCTGTGGAATGATGCGGGAATCGCAGCGGAAGGAGCGAAGATGGCGCCGGGTCCCGGGAAATGGGAACGGATGGCCTTCATTCCGAAGAGCCGATATGTGAGCGAGCCTCCCCCTCCCGACCGCACCGCCTTTCCGGTGTACGCGGCACTGGTGACCCAGTGGGCGCAGGCGGGGCGCGCGGTGCCGGGCGTGCCGGACCGCGAGTGGGAGCGGCTGATGGCCGCGCCGGTCTGGCCGACCTGGTAGCAGCACGAAAGGGGCCGCCCCGGAGGGCGGCCCCTGACGTGCGGACGTCGTCGCGCGGAGGCGGGACGTCAGTTGTTGCCGACGCCGTTGCCCGACAGGACCGGGATGTCGTCCAGGATGTGCGAGAGGGCCTCGTCACCCTTGGCCTGGGTGGAGTTCTCGGTGCACTGCTGGTTCTGCGGGGAGGACAGGACGTTGACGTCCTGGACCGCGATCGGGATGGCACCGATCAGCGAACCGGCGTTGACCTTGGCCGGCAGGCCGATGCACGGCTTGTTCAGCGAGCCCTGGACCAGCGCGAACTGGGGGCTCATGTTGCCGTACGTGGCGGAGTTTCCGTACTCCTGGTGCGCGCCGTTGCCCGAGAGCGACGTGGTGCCGCCGTCGTTGGCGATGGCGAGCGCGGGGGACGCGACGGCGGCCGTGGCGCCGACGATGGAGACGGCTGCGGCCGCAGTGGCCATAACCTTCTTGATCACGGGAGTTCCCTTCTAGAACCGGCTCCGTGCAGGGAGCGGCCTGATCAACTGGCCTCGGACGCAAGGGTTCCGCTGTGTCACCCCCTTGGCGGAGCGCACGCGGCAGCGCGAAACGGGGTCCCAGTCGAACGGGTGAAGAGCCGGAACCAAAGCCACCGCACGCAGTTGATCCCGTCGCATCAATCAGGTCGATTGGTGGGAACAGGAACGGAATCACCGTGATCAAGAAGATTATGGCGGCTGCGGCTGTTACGGCCTCTGTTGTCGGCGCTTCTGCTGCGGCGGCCTCCCCGGCGCTCGCCATCGCCGACGACGGCGGCACGACCTCGCTCAGCGGCAACGGCGCGCACCAGTCCTTCGGCAACTCGAAGACCACCGGTGACATGAGCCCGCAGTTCTCCGCCGTGCAGGGCTCGCTGAACAAGCTCTGCCTCGGCGCCCCGGTCAAGGGCAACGTCGGCTCGGTCGTCGGCGTCCTCGTCCCGGTCGCGGTCCAGGACATCAACGTCCTGTCCTCCCCGCAGAACCAGCAGTGCGCCGAGAACTCCACCCAGGCCAAGGGTGACGAGCCGCTCTCGCACATCGTCGAGGACATCCCGGTCCTCTCCGGGAACGGCGCCTACAACGGCTGACCCGTACCGCGCGCGACAGGGGCCGGAGAGGACGTGGACGTCCTCTCCGGCCCTTTCGTGCGGGGCAATGGAGTGAAAGCAGGACGTTCTCCGCTGTTTCGGTTTCCTTTTCGAGGCGTGTTCGTTGTGTTCTGTGGTGCGGAAATGCATTCCGCCGAGGAAAGGATCCAGACGAGATGAACTGTAAGAAGGCTGCGGCCGTCATCGCCGGAATCGTCATGGCCATGGGTGCGGCGTCGCCGGCCTTCGCGGACGCGGACGCCGCGGGTGCCGCGATCGGTTCGCCGGGCGTCCTGTCCGGCAACGTCGTGCAGATTCCGATCCACGTGCCGATCAACGTCTGCGGCAACAGCGTGAACGTCATCGCCGCGCTGAACCCGGCCTTCGGCAACACCTGCATCAACGCCTGAGTCCCGGCGACGGGCAGGCAGGGGCAGGCCCCGGGGAGCGACCGCTCCCCGGGGCCTGCCCGTCTCATGTCCCGACCGGCGCCCGTCCGCCCGCCTGCGGCCGCCCCGCCGTCCGGCCGGGCCCGGCAGCCCGCAGCCGCCGCTCGACCCCCGTCACCAGCCGCCCCGCCGTGTACCGCGCACCGAGGACGAACCGCATCGACGGGCCGAACGACGGGGCGGTGAGCAGCCCGGTGAGGAAGAGGCCGGGCCACGAGGACTCGAAGTGGCCGCCGGCCTCCGGCGCGCCGCCCGCGCCGACCCTGCGCAGCGCGCCCCGCAGGGCGGGGGACAGCACCTCCGCGCGGTCCAGGTCCGGGGTGAACCCGGTGGCCGCGACGACGTGGTCGGTCTCCAGGACCGTCGTCCCGTCCCGCCCGGCCACCCCGATCCGCAGCCGCGCGTCCCCGGTCACGGCGGCCGAGACGATCCGCTGCCCCAGGCGCACGTCCCGGACCGCGGCGAACCGCCCGCGCAGCCACCAGGCGCCCGCCGGGCCGAGCGCCGAGGCGAGGATCCGCTCCCGGGTGGCGGCCGGCAGCCGCCGGAAGAGGCCGGGGGCGTCGGCGTACAGGGTGTTCCGCCAGCCGCAGCCGAGCCCTGAGTGCGGAGCCCGCAGCGCCCGCAGGACGGGCCGGTCCAGGGCCGGGGGCGGCGCGTTCCAGCACAGCCGGTCCGCGCGGGCGACGACCCGGACGGCGGCGCCCCGCTCGGCGAGGAGCACGGCGGTCTCCAGGGCGGCCTGGCCGGCCCCGACGACGGTGACGTCCCGGCCCGCGAGGCCGCCGAGGTCGCCGTGGTGGCCGGAGTGGGTGACGTACCGGCGGGGCAGCCCGCGCAGCGGCCCGGGGACCTCCAGGAACGGCAGGACGCCGACGGCGAGCGCCACCGTCCGCGCGCGGACCCGCTCGCCGTCCTCCGTCCGCAGCTCGAACCCCCCGTCGCCGGGTGCCACCGACGCGATCAGCCGCTCGTCGACCACCGGCACGGCCCGCCGCGCGAACCAGTCCCCGTACGCGGCGAAGAAGCCGACGGGCAGCGGCACGCCGTGCTCGGCGCGGACGCCCCGGACCGCGGCGTACGCGTCGAGTCCGTGGGCGCCCCCCGGGTCGGACAGATGGGAGGCCCAGGGCTCCGACTTCAGGAACATGCCCGCGGGCATGGCGTGCCAGGACTCCATCGAGCGGCCGAAGACACGGAGGCGCAGCCCGCGGGCCGCCGCGTGCGCGGCCACGGACAGGCCGTACGGCCCCGCACCCACGACCACCAGGTCCTCCCTCGCCTCCGGCATCGCGCGGTCCGCCTTCATCGGGGGGTGAGCTGGTGGGAGGAGGGGGTACGGGCCGCCGGCGTGGTGGCACCGGCCGGCGGTCCCGCGCGCCGCGCGGCGAACCGCCGGCGCAGCACCGACAGCGCCCGGCGCAGCAGGTGTGTCAGCCAGGCGCGGCCCATCGCGAGCGCGGGCCGCGGGTCGTCGGCCGCGCACCAGGCGTACTCCGTCCGCCGCCGCCCCGCCCCCGGCCCTGCCGCGTACCGGCGGCGCGGCGAGGTCAGCAGCGACAGTGCCGCGTAGTTCTCGACCAGGAACCGGCGGCCGTACGCGGGGGAGTGCGGCGGCACCTGACGCCCGGTGAGGTCCAGGTGCAGGGCCCGCACCACGTCCAGGCCGGCCGCGTCGGCGAAGAGCCGGAACTGGGCGCCGGGCCGGGGGTTGACGTCGAGCAGGTGGTACGCGCCGGTCGTCCGGTCCAGCCGGAAGTCCAGGTCGCACACGCCCCGGTAGCCCAGCGCCTCGAACAGCGCGCGGGCCGCCCGGTCCACGTCCGGGTTCACGGTCCAGCGGCCCACGGCCGTCAGCCCCGCCCCGTCCGGCCAGGAGCGCTCCTTGCGCCCGGTCGCCCCCGTGGCGCAGCCGCCGGCGGAGTCCACGTACCCGTGGAAGAACCAGTCCAGGTCCCGGCCCGCCGGCAGCAGCTCCTGGAGCAGCAGCCGGCTGCCGGCCTCCGGGGCGCGCGCGTACAGCTCCCGGACCTCGGTGAGCGACCGCACGATCGAGGTGCTCCGCAGACCGGCGCCGGCCGGCAGCAGCCACGGCCGGCTCCACTTGGCGATCACCGGCAGTCCCAGCGCCCACGCCATCGCGGCGGCCTCGTCGGCCCCCGTGGGGAGTTCGGTGCGGGGGTGGGGCAGGCCGAGGGCCGCGCAGGTCCCGGCGAGCTCCGCCTTGTCCGCGACCTTGAGGAGCTGTTCCTCGGTCTGCTCGGGCAGCAGGAAGCGCGGGGCGAGCGACGCCCTGTGCCGGGCCAGCGCCAGGGCGCTCACGTCGTCCATCGGCACCGGCAGCACCCGGTGCGACGGGTCGTCGGTGATCTCGTCCGCGACCCCGGTCAGGAAGGCGGCCAGTCCGGCGCCCGCGTCCGTCCCGGGGCGCGCCCGGGCCGACCGCAGATAGCGGGAGCGGGCGACCGGGCCGGGGCCGGATTCGACGACGGCGTGCACCGGAATTCCCGCCCTTCCCAGCGAGCGCGCGGCGCCCAGGGTTCCGTGGTGGAAGGGGTTCCGGTCGAGCCGCACCAGGACGGCGGGAACGCGGGTGTCAAAACTCGGCACGGGCATGCCCTTCCTCTCGGGTGCCCCAACTGGGCGATCAAATCCTCTAATGGACTACTGATCAGAGGGAAGCCGAGTCCACGGTCGGCTCATTAGGAATACTTTCGGAGCATCGGATTGACGGATCATCAAAAAGGGATCGACGCAAAGGAGCGGCCATGGCAGCTGCACGCCGAAGAACAGCGAGAGTGTGGCTGGGGGTGTTCACCGCCGGTCTGCTCACCTCGGGCTCGGTCGCCCTGTCGTCCCCCGCCCGGGCCGCCGACGACGTCCCGGCGAAGGACCCCGGGCCGACCCTCGCCGGCGCCATGGGTGCCTTCCTCGACTCCGGCGCGGCCGGGGTCGCCCGCATCGACCGGCTGCAGAGCTGGCTCGGCGGCCGCGAGCTCCGCGTCGGCCACACCTACCTGCCCGGCGAGCAGTGGCGCAGCATCGAGGGCCCGCCCGGCTTCCTCGACGCCTGGGCCGCCTGGCGCAACGAGAAGGCCGACCGCCTCTTCGTCCTCAACGTGCCCATGCTGGAGCGGAACGAGGCCGGCGTCCCCGACCACGAGGTCCGCCGCCAGCTCCAGCTCGGCGCCGCCGGCTACTACGACCACCACTTCAAGACCCTCGCCGAACGCCTCGTCGGGCTGAACGCGTCCGACACGGTGGTCGTCCTCGGCTGGGAGATGAACGGCACCACCTACACCCACCGGTGCGCGCCCGACCCCACCTCGTGGAAGAAGTACTGGAACCGCATCGTCACCGCCATGCGGTCCGTGCCCGGCCAGAAGTTCCGCTTCGACTTCAACCCCAGCCGCGGCCGCGACGCCATTCCGTGGACCGAGTGCTACCCGGGCGACGACGTCGTCGACATCATCGGCATGGATTCCTACGACCAGCCGCGGGGCGTCGGTTTCGACCAGCACGTCACCGAGCCCTACGGACTCCAGAAACAGGTCGACTTCGCCGCCGAGCACGGAAAGCAGATCTCCTATCCCGAATGGGGACTCTTCCGCAACGGCGACAATCCCACGTACATGCGGCGCATGCTCGAATGGATGCAGCAGCACAAGCCGCTCTATCACACGATCACGGATTACTGCCCGCACGGCGTCTGGCAGTGCGACGGAAATCCCCAGTCGTCCCTGGTCTTCCGTCAGATGCTCTACGGAGTCGAGCCCGAGCTCCCGACGGAGCCGACGGAACCCACGGACCCGACGGAACCCACGGACCCGACAGATCCCACGGAGCCGACGGAGCCGACGGACCCGACCGTCCCCGAGCCGAAGCCGGAACCCAAGCCGGAACCCAAGCCGGAACCCAAGCCGGAACCCAAGCCGGAACCCAAGCCCGAGCCGAAGCCCGAGCCGAAGCCGGAACCGAAGCCGGAACCGAAGCCGGAACCGAAGCCGGAACCGAAGCCTGAGCCGAAGCCCGAGCCGAAGCCGGAACCCAAGCCGGAACCGAAGCCCGAGCCGAAGCCGGAACCCAAGCCCGAGCCGAAGCCGGAACCGAAGCCCGAGCCCAAGCCGGAACCGAAGCCCGAGCCCAAGCCGGAACCGAAGCCCGAGCCCAAGCCGGAACCGAAGCCCGAGCCGAAGCCCGAGCCCGCCTGTTGGACCGTGGATCTCGGTTCCTGGGTGGGCGGATGGATCGGTGGACCGGTCTGTGTCCCGGAAGAGCCGTGGAAGGACGAGGTCGACCTGGACTGGAAGGACGCGCTCCAGGGCGTCTGGCCCTTCTGACCGGCCGGGGGGACGACGGTCACGGCGGCGGAGTCGATCCGCCGCCTTGCGGGGGGCGGCGGCCGGGGAGCCGGCCGATCGCCCGCCCGACCCAGGCGCGTTCGCGGGCCTGGGCGGCGGCCCAGCGCCGGACGTCGGCGGCTCCCGCGCGCAGCCAGAGCAGCGGGGCCGCACCGCGCGAGGCGAGGAGCAGCCGGCGGTTGCGGACGGGTTCGGGACGCCAGTGCTGTTTGTACGACTCGCTGCCCCGCAGCATGCTGAGGGTGGCGCGGCCGCCGGTGCTGGTCTCACGGGCCCCGTGCCGCAGGATCATGGTGGCGACGTCGACCTTGCGGGCCCGCAGCGCCGGGTCGGCGCCGTACAGGTAGCCGCCCGCGAGCCGGGGGGACATCAGGGTGAGGTCGGCGGCCACCACGTCCCCGGCGAGCCGGAACTCGGTGACCATCGCGTCGCCGCGCTCGACCATGGGCCGCACGGCCCGGGTGAGGTGCTGCGCGAACCGGCGGCTGGTGTGCTCGGCGGTCACGCCCCGCCCCTGCCACTGCAGCCGGTGGAGCGCCAGGAGCCGGTCGAGGGCGGCCGGGACCTCGTCGCCGGTGACGATGTGCGCGTCGATGCCGAGGGCGTCCATCTTGCGGAGCTTGGCGCGGACCCGTTGGGCCTTGCCGGAGGGGATCCGCTCCAGCAGCCCCTCCATGGGGACGGCGGGCAGCTCCAGGCAGAGCGAGTCCGGCAGGCGCCGGCGCGGCCCGCGCCAGTGGGCGAAGACGCGTTCGCTGGCGGCCCCGGGCCGCACCTCCCGCAGGTCGACGACCGCGCCGCGGGCCGCCCGGGCCACCCCGCGGGCCAGCGCCGGCACCGCGTCGGGGCAGTCGTCGTCGAGGAGGACGTCCGTGAAGTCGGTGATGGCGCCGCCGAGCTGGGTCAGCACCGGCAGCGGCCCGCGGGACCGCATCAGGGGCGCGGCGGCCACGAGTCCGCCGTCGGCGCGCCGTACGAGCACCACCCGCAGCGTGCCGGGACGGCCGTACGAGAGCCACCAGGAGTGCAGCCAGGAGTGGGACTGGAAGGGGGTCGCGGAGGAGCACCGGCCGTACAGCGCCGTCCACTCGGCCGCGAGGCGCCCGAAGGCCTCCTCGTCACGGCAGATCTCCGTCCGCAGGTCTCTCGGCGTCACACCGCCTCCGGCTGGTGCGCGGCGGTCGCCGGGGCGGGCACCGCGGCGGAGGCGGCCGGGGCGGCGGACTGCCGGGAGTGCCGGGCCTCGCCGCGGACGCCGGTGCGCTTCGGGCGGACCAGGAGGGCCAGACCGCCGAGGAGGCCGCCCGCGCAGGCGCCGACGAGCGCCGAGAGCGGCGCGGACGGCGACACCGGGTCGACGGGCCTGGTGGCACGGGAGAACTGCACGACCTTGACGCCGGTGCTGCCGGCGACGTGCGAGCTGTCCAGGATCAGCGCACGGGCCACACCGTCGGCCATGGACACCGCCTTCGCGGGCCGGTCGGCGCGGGCGGTGATCGAGATCATCGGGGCGTCGGGGGAGGTCTCGGCCTGCACGTTCCTGCGCAGGGTGTCGGCGGTGACCCCGGCCCACACCTGGGCGTCGCCGGTCACCGCGATGTCGGTGGCGACCCGCCCGTACGCCTGGGCGAAGCCGAGCGCCGCCGCCGGGTCGGACTTCTCGGCCGGCACGACGATGACGTAGCTGGTGGCCGCGTACTGCGGGGTCTTGACGGCCCCGTAGCCGCCGCCGAGCGCGGCCCCGGCGAGGACCGCCGCGGGCAGGACCGCCCAGCGGCCGGGGGACCGCAGGCCGGTGGGGAGCAGGGCGCGGGATGGGGTGTTCTTCATGGTGCGGGCTCTCTCACTTGGCGGGGGAGGACTGTTCGTAGAGGGACATCAGCTGCCGTGCGCTGCGCGCGATGTCGTAGTGCCGGGCGGCCGCCGGGGCCGGGAGCCGGACGGTCCGGGCGTCCCGGACGTCGTGCAGCGCGGAGATCAGCTCGGGCACGGACCCGCCGATCCGCCGCGCGCCCGGTGCCGCGTCCGGCCCCAGGTCCTCGATCGCGGGGCAGGCCGCGTACAGCACCGGCAGTCCCGCGGCGAGCGCCTCGACGACGGCCAGGCCGAAGGTCTCGTCGGGGGAGGTGGACACGAAGACGTCCATCGCGGCCAGCAGGTCGGGCAGCGAGGGGCCGTGCGCGGTGGCGGCCGGCGGATCCTGGCAGGCGCCGGCCAGCAGCACCCGGTCCGCGGCGCCGCACGCGCGGGCCACCTCCAGCAGCTCCTCGCGCCGGTCGCCCTCGCCGACGAGCAGCAGCCGGGACTCCGGCACGGCGGCCACCGCCCGTACCAGCCGGTCGAACCGCTTGCCCGCCGTCAGCCGCCCCACCCCGCCCACGACATGGGCGTCCCGGGGGATGCCGAGGGCGTCCCGGGTGCGGAGCCGGGCGTCGGCGTCGAAGGCGAAGCGGTCCGTCTCGATGCCGTTGGGCACCACGCGGATGCGGGCCGGCGGCACGCCCCAGTCGGCGAGCCGGCGGGCGACGCTCGGCGAGACGGCGACGGTGGAGCTGCCGAGCCGCTCGGACGCCAGGTACAGGGCGCGGGTGCCGGCGGAGAGGGGACGGCCCTCGATCTGCGTCTCGCCGAGGGAGTGCTCGGTCGCGATGACCCGGCGCACCCCGGCGATCCTGGCCGCCGCCCTGCCGTACACGCACGCTCTGTACAGGTGCGTGTGGACGAGGTCGTACCGGCCCTGCCGGACGATCCGGGCGAGCCGGGGCAGCGCGCCGACGTCGCGATTGCCGGTCATGCCGAGGTGGGTGACGCGGGTGCCGTCCGCCTCGATGCCCGCGGCGACCGGGCCCGGATTGGTGAGGGTCACCACGTCGCCGCGGACGGGCAGATGGCGCAGCAGCAGACGCAGCTGCTGTTCGGCGCCGCCGATGCCGAGCCCCGTGATGACGTGCAGGACCCTCACCGCGCACCCACCGAGGCCGGGCCGAGCGGGGCGGTGACGAGGTCGGCGGGGTGGCGGCGGCGCAGCGGGTGCAGGACGCGCTTGGCGGCGAGCCGCAGGGAGGTGTCGCCCTCGCCGATGTGGACGCGGGGCAGGGCGTACGTGCTGGTGTGCGGGCCCGGGTCGATCGCACAGCCGTAGGAGTAGCCGGCCTTCCGCACGGCGCGCATCGCGCGCGGGTCGACCTTCCCGTACGGGTAGCAGAAGCCGTCGACGGGTGCGCCGGTCATCTCCTCCAGGAGCGCGCGGCTCTGCCGGGTCTCGGCGGCGAGCAGCTCGTCGTCGGCCTCGGGGAGCGGGACGTGCGTCAGGCCGTGCGAGCCGATCTCCATGCCGGCCGCGGAGATCCGCACGATCTGGTCCTCGGTCAGCAGCGACTTGCGCGGTCCCGCGGCGTCCCAGGCGTTCTCGCCGCCGAGCCGGCCCGGCAGGACGAACACCGTCGCCGTGAAACCGTGCCGCCGCAGCAGCGGCAGCGCCGAGTCGAGGAAGTCCGCGTAGCCGTCGTCGAAGGTGAGGCCCACCAGGCCCCTGGCGCACCCGGCCGCGGTGGCGGCGAGCAGCTCGCGCACCGAGACCCCGCGCAGCCCGCGGTCGGCCAGCCAGTGCAGCTGCCGGGCGAAGCGTACGGGCGAGACGGTCACGCGGTACGGGTCGTCAGCGGGGTCCGTGATCGAGTGGTACATCGCCACCCACAGGGGCGGTTTCACCCACAGGGGCGGCTTCGGCAGCAGACTGCGCAGCGCGGTGGCGGCGGGCATGGGGCGTCCTCCGGGAGACGGAGCGGGGCAGGGGCGGAATCTCGGGCGCCCTGGGGGCGCAGGTGAGGAAGAGCAGGAAGACGCCGCAGACGGCCGCGCAGGCCACGGCGACGGCGAGGACGGCGGGGCCGATCGCGAGCTGGCACAGCCAGCCGGCGCCGGTGGCCCACGCGCCCGCGGCGGCGAGCCGGAGGAGACCCTCCCCGAGCCGGTCGGCCCGGACCGGGACGGACTGCCGGTGCGCGCCGCGCAGCAGCAGCACGGCGGTGACGGTGATGCCGAGGGCGTTGGCGGCGGCGATGCCGACCGACCCCCAGGAGTGGGCGGCGGCCACCCCGGCGGCCGCGGTCGTCGCGAGACCCGCGGCCATGGCGGCGGCCGGGTACCAGAGCGGCCGGGCGGCGGAGAAGTAGCAGCGGACGAGGGCGCCGACCATCGTCTGGCCGAGCAGGCCCAGCGCGTACACCCGCATGACGGCGGCGGTGGCGGTGGTGTCGGCCGGGCCGAACTCCCCCCGCTCGAAGAGCAGCTCGACGATCCTCGGGGCGGCCGCGATCACGGTGGAGGCGCCGACGAGCACCACGACCGCGGCCAGCAGCAGATCCCGCTCGACCCGCCGGCGGGCCGCCTCGGCGTCGCCCGCCGCGAGGGCGCGGGCCACCACCGGGAAGCTGACCGTGCACAGCATCAGGGAGAGGATCATCGGCATCTGGGCGACCTTCTGCGCGTAGTTCAGATGCGAGATGGCGCCGGCGGGCAGCGGGGAGGCGAGGAACCGTTCGATCAGGGTCTGCGACTGGCGGCACAGCGAGAACGCGACGACGGGCGCGATCAGGCCGAGGAGCACGATCCGGCCCTCGCCCGTGCCGCCGGACGCGGGCGACGCCGGTTCCCGGACGGCCGCGGGCCGGCTCCGCAGCTCGCGCAGGAGCGACGGCGCCTGCACCAGGACCATCAGGACACCGCCGACCGCGACCCCGGCGGCCGCCGACCGCACCCCCCACGGCCCGCGCAGCAGCAGGATGGTGCCGATGATGCCGACGTTGTACGCCGTGTAGATGGTCGCCGGGGGCACGAAGCAGCCGTGCGCGCGCAGCGCGGCGGAGCAGTAGCCGACCAGCGCGAAGGACAGCACGCACGTCGCGGTGAGCCGCGTGCAGTCGATCGCGAGCCCGGGGTCGGGCAGCCCCGGCGCCAGGAGGGACACCAGGAGCGGCGCGGCGACGACGAGGACGGCCGCCCCGGCCCCCACCGCGAGGGTGAGCCGGGGCAGCGTGCCGCGCACCAGCGCCCGCACCGGGTCGAGCGGCGCACCGCCCGCACGGCGGGCCAGCGCACGCGAGAAGGCGGGCACCATGATCAGCGCCATCGCGTCCTCGATGAGCAGCGTCGACGCGAACTCGGGGACCGTCCACGCGACCAGGAACGCGTCGGTCTCCGCCCCCGCCCCGAAGTACCCGGCCAGGATCTGGTCCCGTACGAGTCCGAGGAGCGCCCCGAGCGCGGTGAGCGCGGCGGTCACTGCCGCCGCCTTCGCCAGGAAACCCCGCCCCTGCGTCCGGTCCGTCCCGGCCGCCGGCCGCCGGGGCCGCGCGTGCGCCCGTCGTCCCGCGGGCCGGGCCGGCGCCGCCACGCCCCTGGCGGTGCCGCGCACCGTCACCCGCCGCGCCCCGGCGAGCCCCGCGGCGCCGGAGGCCCCGGCCACCGCGGCACCGGCCGGCGCGGACGCCCCGCCGTCCCGCCGGCACGTGCCGGTGGAGCGGCCCGCCGTCGCCGTGGCGAGCGGAGCGCCCGCGGCGTCCGGTACGGGCCCCGGCAGCAGCGCGGCCTCCGGGGCCCACGGGGAGTCCGTGGGCCCCGGAGGCGCGGTCGGCCAGGGGTCGGTCAGGGGTGCGCCGCAGGGAGGCCGGGGCGCGGGGCGCGATCCGTCGGGCCACGGCGTGTCCGTGGGCTCCGGTTCACCCGCCCACGGATCACGCACGCCTCACCTCCGCCAGCGCCCACCAGGCCGCCAGACCCAGCACGACCGACATGAGGACCGTCGACGGGCCGCCGATGTCCGCGTAGAAGAAGTCGATGAGCTGCCAGGCGAGCAGGCCCGTCGCCACCAGGGCGCAGTCCGCGCCCAGCCGCCGTCGGCGCAGCGCGCCCACGAGCAGCGCCAGCCAGCTGCCGGCCAGGGCGAGCAGCCCCACGAGTCCCTGCTCGCTCAGCACCAGCAGGTACATGTTGTGCGGCGACAGCAGCGGCTGGCGGGCGAAACCGGCGCCGGCGCCGGCGGTGTCGCTGCCCGAGGACAGCGCCACGGAGGCGTTGGAGTCGCGGTAGGCGGGGAAGCCCTTCAGGCCGACGCCGGTGACCGGCTCCGACCGCCACATCCGCCCGGCCGCCGCCCACATCGTGTACCGGTCCGTCACCGACTGGTCGGGCGCGGCCGTCACCTGCGTGATGCTGGTGACCCGCTCCTTCACCATCTCCGAGCCGATGCCCAGACCGCCGACGAGGACGACGCCCAGCGCGCCCGCCGCGAGGGCGACCCCGGCGGCGCGCCGCGGGCCCGCGAGGAGCAGCTGGACCGCGCAGGCGAGCACGGTCGCGATCCACGCACCCCGGCTGAACGACAGCACCAGCGGCACGAAGAGCAGCCCCGCGCAGACCATGGCCGCCGTCCGGGTCCGGCCCGGCCCGCTGCCGAGCGCGATCCCCGTGACGACCACCAGCCCGTACGCCACCACCGTCGCCATGCCCATCACGTCGGTCGCCCCGAAGGTGCCGACGGCCCGGACGTCCTCGCCCTGGTACGAGGCGCCCGTCCCCGTCAGGTACTGCGTGACGCCGACCGCGCCCTGGAGCAGGGCGAAGGCGACCAGGCCCCAGGCGACCACGGCGAAGTCCCGCCGGTCGCGGATCATCAGGAGCACGGCGGCCGGGACCAGGACGAAGACCTGCACGTACCGGGCGACGCCCGGCAGGCTCGCCGCCGGGTCGTTCGAGGTGATCGCGGCCAGGCAGACGCCGAGGACCGGCAGCCCGAGGACGACGGCCGCCGTCCGGGTCAGCGGCCGGGCGCCGTCGCGCACCACCCGGACCAGGCAGATCAGGACCAGCAGTCCGGAGGCCGCGTCCGCGACCGTCCCCGTGCCGCCGGTGCCGCCCTGCGCCCCGCCGCCGCCCGGGACGAGCAGCAGCGCGATCACGGCGAGGACCGGGGACAGCGCGCCGACCCGGCGCAGCCACCCGCGGACGTCGGCCTTCCGCGTGTCCGGCTGCCGTACGGCCGGGTCGACCGCCGTCACCGTCACGGCCGTGGCCATCCTCAGCTCCCCGTCGGTCGGACGAGCCCGGCCGCCGTGCGCAGCAGGATGCAGACGTCCTGCCAGAGCGACCAGTGGTCGATGTAGTGGTTGTCGAAGCGGCAGCGGTCCTCGATGGAGGTGTCGCCGCGCAGGCCGTGCACCTGCGCCAGACCGGTCAGACCGACCGGCATCCGGTGCCGGGCCGCGTAACCGGCATGGATCTTGCTGAACTGGGCGACGAAGTACGGCCGTTCGGGGCGCGGCCCGACCAGGCTCATGTCCCCCCGCAGCACGTTCCACAGCTGCGGCAGCTCGTCGAGCGAGCTCTTGCGCAGGAAACCGCCGGCCGCGCTCATCCGCCGGTCGCCCGCCACGTTCCAGCGGGTCGCCGACTCGGTGTCGTCGGACGGGCGCAGCGTACGGAACTTCAGCAGCGTGAAGTGCCGGCCGTGCTGGCCCACCCGCTCCTGGCGGAAGAGGACCCCCGGACCGTCCGAGAGGCGCACGGCCAGCGCGCACAGCAGCAGCACCGGGAGGGCGAGCGCCAGCGCGGGCGCGGCGAGCGCGATGTCGAGCACCCGCTTGGCCGTCGGTCCGCGCCGCTCGCCCAGCGGGGCGACCCGGTGCCAGGCGTGCCCCCACAGGTGCTCGCCCATCGGGCCGTCCTGGTGCCGCCCGCCGACCCGCCAGGTCGTGCAGCCGTAGTGCTGGAACAGCGACATCAGACCGGGGTCGTCGTCCAGGAACAGCGCGTCCCGCACGGCGTTCTGGATGACCGCCCGGTGGATCTCCTCCGTCGTCGTCAGCACCGGGAGGGCGGGCTCCCCGGCCGGCCGGGCGGCCCCGCCCTGCTCCGGCACGCCCACGATGCCGACCGCCCGCACCCCGTACTCGGGGTGCTGGGCGACCGACGCGGCGAACCGGCGCGCCACCCCCGTCCCGCCGACGACGAGCGCCGAGCGGGGATGGGCGCGGGCCACCCGCCGGCGCCGGGCCAGCACCAGGGCGCGCACCACGCAGACGACGGCGACGTGCGTGACGTACGCGGCGGTCAGCCGCAGCGGGCCGATCGCGAGCACCGGGGAGTACGCGGCGGCGCCGGCCGCCGCCAGGCACCAGACGACCCCGGCGCGGGAGGCGAGCGCGGGCAGCTCGTCCAGGGCCCGGACGTGCGCCGCGGGCCGGTAGAGACCGGCGCGGCCGTCGAGGACCAGCACGAGCACCGCCACCGGCAGCAGCAGCCGGACGTCCTGGTGCGTCGAACGGAGAAGGGCGGCCGCGGCGAGGACGGCGAGGCCGTCGACGGCGACGAGCGCCGCCCGCCCGCCGGACCGCGGCCGGACCCGGCGGTGGCGCGGCCGGGCGATCCGGCCGGTCGGCTCGCGGCGCGGCGCGAGGGAGGCGAGCCCGTAGGCATGTCCCGCCGTGGGCCAGGGGCCGGGCGAGGAGGGAACGCTGGTACTTTCCGTGGTCACTGCGCAATCGGCTCTCTGTGCTCGGCCCCCCGCACGCCGGCCAGCTCGCGGTAGACGTCCGCGATCGCCGCGCCGGTGCGCCGGACATCGAATCTGCTGAGTACGTGTTCGTGGGCCTCGCGGCCCAGGCGCTGCCGCAGCTCCGGCCGGCCGAGGAGGCGGCCCAGGGCGGTGGCGAGCGCGGCCGGGTCCTCGGGCGGGACCAGGCACTCGGGTGCGTGGGCGGGCGGCAGGCTCTCGCGGGCGCCGTCCACGTCGCTGACGACGACCGGCCGGCCGCTCGCCATGGCCTCCAGCGGCGCGAGCGCCATGCCCTCCCAGCGGGACGGCAGGACGACCACGTCCGCGGCCCGGTACCAGGGGGCGGTGTCGTCGACGGCCCCGGTGAACCGCACCGAGGGGCCGGCGGCGGCACGCAGCCGTTCGCCGTCCGGGCCGTCGCCGACCAGGACCAGCCGGGCGGTCGGCACCTCCGCGAGGATGCCGGGCCAGGCCGCGAGGAGCACGTCCTGCCCCTTCTGGCGGCAGAGCCGGCCCACGCACACCACGGTGGGGGCCGGGTTGCCGGGCGGTCCGTCGGTCGCGAACCGGGCCACGTCCACACCGTTGTGGACGACCGACCAGCCGGCGGCCACCCCGGCCGCCTCGCCGGTACGCCGCTCCGCCTCGCTCACGCAGACGATCCGGTCCGCCCAGCGGGCGCCGAACCGCTCCCAGCGGCGGGCGAGCGCGGCGGTGGTCCCCTCGACGGCCTCGAACGACCAGGCGTGGGGCTGGTACACCGTCGGGATCCGTCCCCGCAGGGCCAGCCGGGCGCACAACCCGGCCTTGGCGCTGTGCGCGTGGACGATCCCGGGCCGCACGGCGCGGATCACCCGGGCCAGCTCCCTCGTCTCGCGGACCAGCCGGGGACCTGGGTCCCGGCCCGCCCGCCAGTCGTGGGTCTCGGCGCCCTCGGCGCGGACGGCCGAGGACAGGGCGGTGCCGGGCGGGCAGGCGACGGCGACCCGCAGGCCGGCGGCGCGCTGGGCGCGGACCAGGTCGACGACGACCCGGGCGACCCCGCCGTCGCCCGGCTGGACCGCGTGCAGGACGGTGACGGACGCGAGGTCCGTGTCTCGTGAAGGCAGCACGTCAGCGCCGGACGTCCGCCTGGAGGAAGAGCGCACCGAGCCAGACGGTGTCCTTCCGGCTGCCGAACCGGACTTCGACACGGTCCCCTCCCTCGCGCAGCGCTCCCCGCAGGTCGAAGACGTCGGAGTCGTACCCGAGGGTGTTCGTACCATCGGGGAAGCGGACCGTACGACCGGCGCCGAATTCGGTGATGCTGGAGTTCATGACGTCGTCCGCGGAATTGGCGGAATCCGAGAGCCTGGTGCTCTTCGAGCGGCTCGTGTGCACCGCGAGATAATCCCCGGAAGTGCCGCGGTCACCGTCATAGGCGACCACTCCGAGCTGTCCGCGCGTGCCGCGGGGAAATGGGTTTCCGTCGACCGGGACACGCAGCTCACCGCGGCGCGGGCCGATCGTTTCGAAACCGTCCCAGACGGTGATCCGGCGCAGTGGTTCGGACGCCTTCTCGTACGCCGCGACGAGCGTCCAGCCGCCCCAACCGCCGACCGCGGAACGGCCCTTGGCGACGTTGACCTGGGCGACCGTCCACTGTCCCGGCCGCGAGCGGCGGACCAGGTCGGTGACGTCCGCGGACGCCTGGAACGCGTCCGCGCCGTCCGCCGCGCGGTGGCCGATCAGGGAGTCCGCGAGGAGCGCCTTGTACGCGCCGCCGGGCTCGGCGATCAGCACGCGGCCGTTGTCCGCGGGCGGCTTCTGCTCGCCCACCCGCAGGTTCCCGCCCCAGTAGAGACGGGCCCAGCTGACCCGCGCGCCCGCCGGGACCGCGAGCGCGGCCCGGCTGGAGTTGTAGGTCAGGGGGTCGTCGTCCACGTCGACGTACGCGATCGCGGCGCCGTCGTTCACCGACTCGGTGCCCTCCGCGCCCCTCGTCGAGGAGTCGGCGGCGCGTACGACCCCACCGTGCTGCACCGTCGCGTAGCGCGCGGCGAAGGGGACACGGTCCGCCTCGCCGGGCCGGGTGGTGGCGGAGGCGACCGGCAGCGCGGCGGTCAGCGCCGCACACGACAGGACGCACAGCACGCTGCGCCGCACAGCGGGAATCGCAGAATTCCGCATACAGGTTCTCCGCTTTGATGAGAGAAGAGAGGGAAGACCCGAGTAGGCCGGGCGGGAGGAAGGTGTCGTCCGCACGAAATGGGTGAACGCGCGGCCGGCCCGGAAGCAACGTTCGGGAACGTTATAACCCCGACGCGGGGCGATAGTAAGCATTAGATGCTTGGAAACGCTAACTCCCGTATCCAGGTGGCAGGTTCCTCGTTGAGCGTGTTGCGCCATTCCACGGCCTGTAGCCCCAACGGCCCTCTTATGGCCCAAAGATCGGTTGAACGTCACCCGTTCGGGAGAGCAACCGATGAAAACCGGGGGCGTTGTTGAGGGAGCCGGGCCGAACAGTCCGCGCAGTCCGCGTTGAATTTCGATCGAGGAGAGCTTCTCCATGTCCCGTATCGCCAAGGCCGTTGTTCTGACCGTGGGTGCCGCCGCCGCCGTCGCCGGTGCCGCCGGTGCCGCCGCCGCCGACGCCGGCGCCGAGGGCGCGGCCGTGAAGTCCCCCGGCGTCGGCTCCGGCAACGTCGTCCAGGTCCCGGTGCATGTCCCGGTCAACCTCTGCGGCAACACGGTCAGCGTCATCGGCGCGCTGAACCCGGCCTTCGGCAACACCTGCGTCAACGCCTGATCCGGCACGCCTGATCGGTCCTTCCGAAGCCGGTGCGCCCATCCCTCCGGGGGTGGGCGCACCGGCTTTTCCCGTGCGGTCACTGGTCCGTTACTCGTTCGGCGGCACCCTCGTGCGCCGTTCGGTGCAACGGCGTACGCCCCTTCGAGGGGCAGGGTGGGGGCCGGGATTCACTCGAAAGGAGGCGTGGCGCTGCGTAGCTCTGCGGTTGCGGAGCGCTATACCCGCAGGCACCGTGAGAGGGCAGTTGTCCGACGCATAAGGAAAAGGAACACATATGCGTCCCCTCGCCCCACCCCGTCTCACCGCCCTGGCGATATCCGCGGTCCTCACCCTCGGCGCGGCGGGATCCGCCGTCGCCGGCGAGCACCCTCCGCCCACCGCGGCCGAACGGGCCGCCCGCGCACCCCTCCCCGACGTGGCCGCCCTGCTGGCCCAGGCCGAGGCGCTCGGAGAGCTGGGGTCCGTGACGACCCCCGTGTCCGAACTCGTCACCGCCGCCCTGAAGGCCGACTCCGGCCGGCTGCCCGCGGCCGACGTCGAGGCGTTCAAGGCCAAGATCGCGGCCGCCGTCGAGCAGGCCAAGGGCACGGCCCCGGCCCCGCTGCCGGAGACCCCCGCGGCCCCCCTCCCCGTGACCCCGCCCGCCGCGGAGCTTCCCGCGACTCCGCCGGCTCCCGAACTCCCGGTCACCCCACCCGCGGTGGAGACCCCGGTGGGCCTGCCCGTGAAGCCGCCCGTGAGCCTGCCCGTCGGGGCCGCCGCGAAGGCCGCGGAGGCGGCCCCCGCGGACGTGGTGGGCGACGTGCTCGCCACGGTGGAGAAGGCGGTCGCCGGGCTGCTGGCCGCCGTCACCTCCGGTGACGCCGCCGGAGTCGTCCCGCAGGTCACCGCGACGCTGACCTCGCTCGTCGACCTCGTCGTCGCGACCGTGCTCGGCAGCGGCCTGCCCGCGCCGGACCTGGCCGGCCTGCCCGCGCTGCCGGCCCTCCCGGTCCCGGCGCCCGAGCCGCCGGTCGAGGCGCCGCAGCTGCCGGTCGAGGCGCCGGCGAAGCCGCCGGTGGGCGTGCCCGAGCTGCCGGTGACGCCCCCGCTGCCCGTCCGGTAGCCGTCCCCTCGTCCGTGCCGGTCCGGCCTCCGCCGGGCCGGCGCGGACGCGTGCGGTCGGCAAATAGCACCGGTCCGCATCGATCGGGTGCAGTGTCGAGAAATCCTTCCTCCCGGAGTTTCCGGGGAGCGCACTCCTCGTTACAGAAGCAGAACGATGTACAGGATTCGGCCAAGAACCCTGTACAGCACGTGACTTGAAAGTACAGAGGAAGGATTCACTCCATGAAGCCCACCAAGGTCGCCGCGGTCGTCGCCGGTTCGCTGATGGCGCTGGGTGCCGCCGCGCCCGCCATGGCCACGGAGGCGCTGACCCCCACCAGCCTGAACGGTGGACTCGAAGCGATCGCCGCCAATGGGCTGAAGACGGACGTGCTGAGCAGCACCACGGACGGCTCCCCGGTCAAGAGCGTCACGGACGCGGCCACCCAGCTGAACGAGACCACCAAGGGCGCCCCGCTCCTCGGCGGCCTCCCGGTCCCCGGCGGCCTTCCGCTCGGCGGCTGACGCCACCTCAGTACCCCTTCACCGAAGGGCGCTTACGGCCGCCTTCGCGCCGCCGTTCCTCACGGTCGGCTGATCGAATGATTTTCTGATCAGCTGCCGTGTGGCCCCCGCGGCACGCGGTGGCCCCACCCATACCCTCTGGCCAGTCCCACCCGAACGTCGGAGTGGACCAGGCCGGTCGGAGCGAGGGGGGATCCTCACCGGTCTCTCCCTTTCTCCAGAGGAAGAGCGGTATGCGGTCCATCATCAGCAGGAAAGTACTCACCGCGGCGGCAGCGACCGGGATCCTGTCGCTGAGCGGCGGATTCGCCCTGGCCGCGGGTTCCCACGCCGGTACGGGCGACGGGCACGGCCCCGCCTCCGCCGGCCATGCCCAGGCCCCCCTGCCGCCCGACGTCTGCGGCCACGGCATGGATCTCGGCGGCTTCGTCGCGGAAGCCGTCGGCGACCTCTGCGCCCAGGCGGAGGAACCCGGCGGCTACGGCGACGAACCGACCCACCCGCCGACCAAGCCGCCGACGCACCCGCCGACCCACCCCCCGACGCACCCTCCGACGACGCCGCCGACCCACCCGCCGACGCACCCGCCGACGACGCCTCCGACGACGCCGCCGACCAAGCCGCCGACGACGCCTCCCACGCACCCGCCGACGCATCCCCCGACGACGCCGCCGACCAAGCCGCCGACGACGCCTCCCACGCATCCGCCGACGCATCCCCCGACGACGCCGCCGACCAAGCCGCCGACGCACCCGCCGACGACGCCTCCCACGCATCCGCCGACCCACCCGCCGACGAAGCCCCCCACGCACCCGCCGACGACGCCGCCGACCACTCCGCCGACGAAGCCGACGACCCCGCCCACCGGGCCCCCTGAGCTCCCCGAGACCGGTGGCGACCCCGCGCTCATGGGCGCGGCCGCGATCAGCGCCGCGCTGATCATCGGCGGCACGGTCGTGTACCTGAGGGGCGGACGGGTCGGCCGCCGCCACTGACCGCCGCCCCCCCCACGCGTCAACCGGGGCCCTCGCCTTCACCGGTGAGGGCCCCGCGCGTTGCTGCACACGGGTTAGTCCCGCGACGTTTCGGCCGAGGGGCTCGTTCACCTCACATGACTCTGCGTTCTCACGCGGGCATGGGGCTCCTCATGACCGCGCTCGCCTCCGCCACCCTGGCCTCTCCCGCCGCCGCCGTCGAGGCGCCGGTGATCGTCCCGCTCCAGGGCCTCGACCCGGTCCTGCCGATGGACGCGCCGACCGTGGCGACCGGCGTTCCCGTCCCGATGCCCGGTGCACCCACCGGCTTCCAGAAGGGCCTCGGGGCACTTCCCGACCTGACGCTGCCGAGCGTCCCGCTCACCGGCACCGTCCCCGGCACCGTCGTCGACGCGCCGCTGCCCGAGGTGCTGCGGGACAGCGAGCCCGGCCGCGCGCTGCTCAGCAGCCCGCACTCGGAGATGCGGGCGGCCACGCCCGGGGCGGTCGTCGGCAACCCGCTGGAGGCCCCGCGCGGCGACGGACTCGCCGGCCTGCCCGACCTCACCAAGCCCCAGGTCGGTCTGCTCACCCCGATGCTGAGCGGCGCCCTCGACCCGCAGCTGGGCCTGGCGCCGGAAGCGCACTGACGGAGCACCGGCCCCCCGGCCGGGTGAAGACACGATTCTTCCCCGCCACCCCACGGGTTCTCGCTCGTTGGATCAAGAGGCTTGTCGCATGGCCGCGGCCCGCGGTCCGAAGCCGTCCCGTCGTATCCGGCGGCGGACGGATTTCGGACCGCGGGCCATTATTTCGATTTTCCTTCCTCCCGTTCGGCGCAATGGCCGTGACCCGGCCCGGATATCGGCGTTGAACGGGTATGACGGCCGTGATTCCTGCGGTCGCGTTACACGTCCAAGGAGTTCTTGATGTCTCGCATCGCGAAGGCTGCCGCTGTTCTCGCCGGCACGGGTGCCGTTGCCCTCAGCGGAGCCGGCCTGGCCGTCGCCGACTCGGGCGCCGAGGCCGTCGCCGCCCACTCGCCCGGTGTCGCCTCCGGCAACGTCGTCCAGGTCCCGGTGCACGTCCCGGTCAACCTGTGCGGCAACACCGTCAACGTCATCGGCCTGCTGAACCCGGCGTTCGGCAACACCTGCATCAACGCCGACGGCAACGGTGACGGCGGCTACGGCGGCTGATCCCCCCCCCGCTCCACACGGGTGTCCCCCCGGTCCGTCGGACCGGGGGGACACCCGTGTGCGGAGCTCACGCGTAGCGGTAGACGCGACTGTGGTCGAACATCTCCGCCGGGGTCACGCCCCAGGGCGCCATCGGCTGGTGCCGGGCGGTCACCTTCCGGTACTGCGCGTCGCCCAGCGGCGGTGGCTCCGCCGGCAGGTAGGCGGCGCCGGGGTTGCGCTGCTGCCACCGCGACCAGACCAGGTCGACGAAGGAGTGGTGCAGCCAGAACACCGGGTCGTTCACCGAGCCGCCGCCGAGCATCAGGCCCCCGACCCAGCGGTGCACCCGGTTGTGGACGCGGAAGCGCTCGTTGCCGGTGCCCGGGGCCCAGCCCTCCAGCCGGTTGCGGAACCCGGAGCGGCTCGTGGAGTTCCAGGGCGCCGCGTCGTACACCCGCTCCCGCATCACCTCGTCCAGCTGGGCCGCCGTCGGCAGCGTGATCGGATCGCGCGGACGGCCGAAGTCCCTGGTCAGGAAGCGGCCCTCGGTCATCGCGTTCGTGACGGTCCACCGGCCGCCGGAGTGCGCGAAGGGGCCGGTCATCACCTGGAGGTCGGCGCGGCGGCCGTTGCCGCCCATGAAGTCCTCGCCCCAGATCGACGACGCCGGGCTGTTGTCCCGGGTCCAGTCCCAGTACGGGACGGAGACCGTCGGGTCGATCCGGCGCAGCGCCTTCTCGAACTCCAGCAGGAACCGGCGGTGCCAGGGCAGGAAGCTGGGCGCCATGTGGGCCACCCGGAGCTTCCCCTCGCCGTCCGCGGAGTAGTAGTCGATGTGGGTCCGCACGAACTCGTCGTACGTGCCCCTGCGCTTGAGCTCCAGGACGGCGGCGACGAACTTGCGGCGCTCGGCCGCGGTCAGATCGCGCTGGTTCTTACGCGTGTACACCACGCGGGCTCCCTCCCGTCGGGTCGGTGTGGACGCCGTGGGCGCCGGCGAACCGGGAGAGCGGGGCCGTGCCCAGCTCGTCCACGGCCGCGCGGGTCGCCGCCAGCGGCGTCGGGCAGGACTCGTAGTGGTCGATCGGCGTCAGGTACCCGCCGTCGGCGCAGCGCATCAGATGCAGCGGCCGGCCGTCGACGAGGGCCACCGGCCCGCCGTCCGGACCGGTGAAGCCGAGCAGGCGGCGGCCCCGGTACATCTCGTCGAAGGCGTGCGCGTCGCCCCGGTCGCCCGACGGCGGGCGGGCCGCGACGCGGCCGAGGGCGGCGCCCGTGAAACCGGTGACGGCCAGCGCGAAGAGGGACCGCAGTGCGACGCGGCGCGGGACGATCATGAGTGATCTCCTCGTGGTCGGCTAATGCCCTCAGGGCACAACGATGAAATCCCGGGTTCGTTGCGCCGGAAATGCCAGCGGCGTGAATATCGGCCGTTCGAGTGAAAACGGCGCGGGGAAAGGGTGGTTGGAGCATTAGCATCCGGTTTCATGACCACTTCCAACGTCGTTTCCTCGGCGCGCAGCGCCTCTCCGCTGGGAACTCTCACGGTGATCCCGTGGTCCAGCGAGCCCTCCGCCGACGCGGCCGGCACGCCGTTCCTCATGGCGTACTCGCTCGGTGACGGCCGGGACGGGCCGGAGGCCGGTCAGCAGGCGATGCGCACGGCCCTGGAGTCGGCCGGCCTCTCCGTCGGCGACCGGCTCTTCGACCTGGAGAAGGACGCCGGGATCAACGCCACGCTGCTCGTCGAGGGCGGCTCGGCCGTCCTCAACCTGCCCTTCCTCAAGGTGCAGTGCCCCGTGCCCGACGAGTGGCAGGAGGCCGCCCGCGAGCGCGGACAGGTCTATCTGATCTGCTCGGTCCGCCCCTGGCCCGAGGCCGTCCCCGGGCAGCCGGTCGAGGAGGCGCAGCTGCGGGCCTTCGTCTCCGACGAGGAGATGCTCGCGGACAGCGCCCACGTCCTGATGCCGGTCCGCCGCCTCCAGGGCTGAGCGGGAAGGGGGTGCGCGTCATGGCGACGGCGAACGTACGGGGCGGGGTGCCCGCGCAGCGGCAGGAGGAGGCCCCGCCGGAGACCGGCGGGGCGGTGCACGGCGCGAGCCGGGCCTTCGCCTGGATGCTGATGGTCACCGGGGCGGCGGGCGTGCTGGCCGGCTGGGTGATCACGATCGACAAGTTCAAGCTCCTGGAGGACCCCGGCTTCCAGCCCGGGTGCAGCCTGAACCCGGTCGTCTCGTGCGGCAGCGTCATGAAGAGCGAGCAGGCCGGGGTCTTCGGGTTCCCCAACCCGATGCTCGGGCTCGTGACGTACGCGGTCGTCGTCGCCGTCGGCGCGGGGCTGCTCGCCGGGGCCCGCTACCGGGGCTGGCTGTGGCTGGGGTTGAACGCCGGGATGCTCTTCGGCGTCGGCTTCTGCACCTGGCTGATGTTCCAGTCGCTGTACGAGATCAACGCGCTCTGTCTGTGGTGCTGCCTGGCGTGGGCCGCCACCCTCGTCATGTTCTGGTACGTCACCGCGCAGAACGTCCGGACCGGCGTCCTGCCGGCCCCGGCCGGGCTGCGGACCTTCTTCGGCGAGTTCGCCTTCGCCCCGCCCCTCCTGCACGCCGGGATCATCGGGATGCTGATCCTGACCCGCTGGTGGGACTTCTGGACGAGCTGACGTGAACCCCCGCCTTCCCCGGCCGCGGGCCGCACTGATCGTGCTGCTCGCGGCCCTCGTCGTCCTCCTGTTGTCCTACGACCGGCTCGCGCCGGGCGGGCGGCACACCGGCGGCCGGGAGCTGCCGGAGACGCGGCCGCTGACCGGGGTGCCCTCGGGCTTCTTCACCGGTTCCGACGAGGCCGGGGTGCGGCGGATCGCCCGGGTGCAGAGCTGGCTGGGCGGCGACCGGCTCAGCGTCGGGCACACCTACCTGCCGGGCGACCGCTGGTCCAACATCGAGGGGCATCCGGCGCTCTTCGAGCCCTGGGCCCGCTGGAAGGCGGAGCGGCCCGGGCGCCTCTTCGTGCTGAACGTGCCGCTGCTCGACCGCAACGAGGCGGGGCTGCCGGACGCCGAGGTGCGGGCCGGGCTGCGGCGGGGCGCCGGGGGCGCCTTCGACGGGCACTTCCGGGTGCTGGGGGAGCGGCTCGTGGAGCACGGCCTCGGGGACGCGGTCCTGGTCCTGGGCTGGGAGATGAACGGCACCACGTACAGCCACCGCTGCGGCCCCGACCCGGCGGCCTGGAAGGCGTACTGGCGGCGGGTGACCGAGGTGTTGCGGGGGGTCCCGGGGCAGCGCTTCCGGTTCGACTTCACGCCGAGCCGGGGGCTGGACGCCATCGCGTGGCCCGCGTGCTACCCCGGGGACGACGTCGTCGACGTCATCGGCCTGGACGCCTACGACCAGCCGGAGGGGCTCTCCTTCGAGGAGCAGGTGACCGAGGAGTACGGGCTCGCTCACCACGTGCGGTTCGCGGCGGAGCACGGCAAGCCGGTCTCGTACCCGGAGTGGGGGCTCTTCCGGAACGGCGACAACCCGGCGTACGTGCGGGGGATGCTCGACTGGTTCGCCACGCACCGGCCGGTGTACCAGACGGTCACCGACTACTGCCCGCACGGGGTGTGGGGGTGCGCGGAGAACCCGGAGTCGGCGCGGATCGTCAGGGGTGCGCTGGGGGCTCCGCCAGGCCCGTCCTGAGGGTGTCGACCGTGCGGTCGAGGAGCGCGGACAGGTCGTCGGAGCGGTCGTGCTCCGCCCAGTGGAGGGCCGCCTCGCGCAGGGCGCCGAGGGCGGCCGCCGTGAAGACGCGCACCTCCAGGTCGTCGGCGCCCCGGCCGGTCCGCTCGGCGACCGCGCGGGCCAGCCGGCGGCCGGTGGCCGCGGTGGTCTCGGTGAGCCGGGCCCGCACGGAGGGGATCTCCACCATCAGCCGGGCGCGCAGCAGGGTCTCCGCGGGCTCCGCGGCGAAGGCGGTGCCGACGGCTTCGAGGACGACGGCGCGGAGGGATTCGAGGGGCTCCTCGCCGGCGGGCCTGGCCCGCAGCCGGGCCTCCAGGTACGCGTCGTCCTCGTCGGTGAGGAGGATGTCCTCGCGGACCGGGAAGTAGCGCACCACGGTGGAGGGGGAGACCTCGGCGGCCTCGGCGATCCGTTCGGTGGTGGCGGCGTCCCAGCCCTCCTCCGCGGCGAGCCGGCAGGTGGCCTTCCGGATCGCCGCGCGGGTCCTCGCCTTCTTGCGTTCGCGCAGGCTCGGACGGGAAGTGGGTTCGGCGGCCATGGAGGCCATTGTCCCGGGTCAGGCGTGCTGGTAGGCGACCAGCGAGATGCCGACGTAGTGGACGATGAAGGCGGCGAGCGTCAGGGAGTGGAAGACCTCGTGGAAGCCGAACCAGCGCGGTGACGGGTTGGGGCGCTTCATGCCGTAGATGACGCCGCCCGCGCTGTAGAGCAGTCCGCCGACGATGACGAGGACGAGGACGGCGATGCCGCCCGCGCGCATGAAGTCGGGCAGGAAGAAGACGGCGGCCCAGCCCATCGCGATGTAGCAGGGCGTGTAGAGCCAGCGGGGCGCGCCGACCCAGAAGACCCGGAAGGCGATGCCGGCCGTCGCCGCCGCCCAGACCGCCCACATGAGCGGCTTCGCGGTGGAGTCCGGGAGCAGCAGCAGGGTGAGCGGCGTGTAGGTGCCCGCGATGATCAGGAAGATGTTGGCGTGGTCGAGGCGCCGGAGCACGGCCTCGCCGCGCGGTCCCCAGTTCCCGCGGTGGTAGAGCGCGCTGATGCCGAAGAGCAGGCAGGCGGTGAGGACGTAGATCCCGCAGGCGATGCGGGCGCGGGGCGAGTCGGAGAGGGCGACGAGGACGAGGCCCGCGACGATCACCGCGGGGAACATGCCCGCGTGCAGCCATCCCCGGAGCCGGGGCTTCGTCGGGAGCGACGGCGGGCGCTCGAGCGGGGTCACTTCCGGCGTGGCTGCAGTCATGGAAACGAATCGTACCTACGCCCCCGTAGGTGCCGGATACGAGTGGCGATGCTCACGTGTGCACCCCCCTGGACATATGGGCGGATCCATCGGATGATCAAATGAGTGCGGTCGGCACCGGATGAGCAGCTACGAAGCATCCGGGTCGCGGCCCCCACGGGGCATACATCTAAAAAACCCCTCAACAAGGAGCAATCGTGGCGCGCGACAACGCGGCTCCCACCACCGTCCCCACCCAGCACCGGGAGCTCGTCTCCTGGGTGAACGAGATCGCCGAGATCACCCAGCCGGACAGCATCGTCTGGTGCGACGGGTCCGAGGCCGAGTACGAGCGCCTGTGCGAGGAGCTCGTCGCCAAGGGGACCTTCACGAAGCTCGACCCGGCCCTGCGCCCGAACTCGTACTACGCCGCCTCCGACCCGACGGACGTCGCGCGTGTCGAGGACCGGACCTTCATCTGCTCCGAGAAGGAGGAGGACGCGGGCCCGACCAACCACTGGAAGGCCCCGGCCGAGATGAAGGAGCTCTTCGCGGGCTCCGAGGGCATCTTCCGCGGCTCCATGCGCGGCCGCACCATGTACGTCGTGCCCTTCTGCATGGGCCCGGTCGGCTCCCCGCTCTCCGCCATCGGCGTCGAGATCACCGACTCCGCGTACGTCGCCGTCTCCATGCGCACCATGACCCGCATGGGACAGGCCGTCCTCGACGAGCTCGGCACCGACGGCTTCTTCGTCAAGGCCGTCCACACCCTCGGCGCCCCCCTGGAGGAGGGCCAGGAGGACGTGGCGTGGCCGTGCAACTCCACCAAGTACATCTCGCACTTCCCCGAGACGCGCGAGATCTGGTCGTACGGCTCGGGCTACGGCGGCAACGCCCTGCTCGGCAAGAAGTGCTACGCGCTCCGCATCGCCTCCGTCATGGCGCGTGACGAGGGCTGGCTCGCCGAGCACATGCTGATCCTCAAGCTCACCCCGCCGCAGGGCGAGGCGAAGTACGTCGCCGCCGCGTTCCCCTCGGCCTGCGGCAAGACCAACCTCGCCATGCTGGAGCCCACGATCTCCGGCTGGACCGTCGAGACCATCGGCGACGACATCGCCTGGATGCGCTTCGGCGAGGACGGCCGCCTCTACGCGATCAACCCCGAGGCCGGTTTCTTCGGCGTCGCCCCCGGCACCGGCGAGCACACCAACGCCAACGCCATGAAGACCCTCTGGGGCAACTCCGTCTTCACCAACGTCGCGCTCACCGACGACGGCGACGTGTGGTGGGAAGGCATGACCGAAGAGCTGCCCAAGCACCTCACGGACTGGAAGGGCAACGACTGGACGCCGGAGTCCGAGACCCCGGCCGCCCACCCGAACGCCCGCTTCACCGTCCCGGCCGGGCAGTGCCCGACGATCGCGCCCGAGTGGGAGGACACCAAGGGCGTCCCGATCTCCGCGATCCTCTTCGGCGGCCGCCGCGCCTCCGCCGTCCCGCTGGTCACCGAGTCCTTCGACTGGAACCACGGCGTCTTCCTCGGCGCGAACGTCGCCTCCGAGAAGACCGCCGCCGCCGAGGGCAAGGTCGGCGAGCTGCGCCGCGACCCGTTCGCCATGCTGCCGTTCTGCGGCTACAACATGGGCGACTACATGGCCCACTGGGTCAAGGTGGGCGCGACGGCCGACGCCGCCAAGCTGCCGAAGATCTACTACGTGAACTGGTTCCGCAAGAACGACGCGGGCAAGTTCGTCTGGCCCGGCTTCGGCGAGAACAGCCGCGTCCTGAAGTGGATCGTCGAGCGCCTGGAGGGCAGGGCCGAGGGCGTCGAGACCCCCATCGGCATCCTGCCGACCCCGGAGTCCCTGGACACCGAGGGCCTGGACCTGCCGGCCGAGGACCTGGAGTTCCTCCTCAAGGTCGACCGTGACGTGTGGCGCGAGGAGGCCGCCCTGGTCCCCGACCACCTGAACACCTTCGGCGACCACACGCCGAAGGAGCTGTGGGACGAGTACGAGGCGCTCGTGGAGCGCCTCGGCTAGTCCCTCCGAGACTCGTGGTGGGTTGCCCCGAAACACCGCCCTGACCAGTGGGGTCACGACGGCCCACCACGACGCATCCGGCCCCCGGAGCCCCCTCAGGCTCCGGGGGCCGGCGCACGTCCGCTACAGGATCGGCTGGCCCGCCTCGACGGTGGCGATCGCCCGGCGGCAGGCGTCGCGGAAGGCCTCGAACCGCCCGCCGGACCTGTTCCACGTCGCGGCGCGCGCGGACCGCGAGGAGGAGTCGCCGAAGAGGCTCTGGCGCAGCTCCGTGGTCAGCTCCAGCTGGGCGCCCATGGAGAGCATCGTCAGGTTGCAGGGGTTGGCGGCGTGACTGCCGTCGAACTCGCCCAGCGTGGCGGAGTACCGGGTGTCGTACGCGTCGACCGCCTGGAAGCCCGCGGCCTTGATCTCGGTGACCAGGGCCGTGCGGAAGGCGGGGTGGAGGCCGCCGACGACGGCGACGGCGCGGTCTCCGGTCGTGGGGAACTCGGCCGTGGGCAGCTTGATCTGACCGAACGTGCAGCCGTGCAGCGACAGCACGTTGAGATGGCTCCGCGCGGTCGCCAGCGCGACGTGGTCGTCGCAGTTCTTCGAGGTGACGTGCAGATCGCCGTTCCCGCCGGAGAGCAGGCCCTCGAACATGAAGTAGTCGTGCACGGTCGGCAGGACCGGGTCCCCGGCGGCGTCGGACGGGCTGTAGCCGGCGATGCCCAGGCACAGCTCGCTGGTGCCGATCTCGATCCCGCCGCCGTGCAGCGCGAGCACCGCGGTGCGCGGGAAGGCGTACGTCCCGCCCGTCGCGAGGTCGAACTGCTGGTGGCGGCGGTACCGGCGGCCGTACGCGACGCCCTCGACCAGCTCCGGGTCCCGGTACAGCGCCGTGTTGGAGGGGTACTCCGGCTTCGCCGGGTCCACCGCGGCCGCCCCCGTGGTGACGGCGGCGGCCGGTGCGGCGGCCGCGAGCTGGCCGAGGACGGGGGCGCCCGCGGTGGCGGCCGCGGCGAAGGCGCCGAGGACGGCGCGGCGTGACGTGGGGCGCTGGTCGAATGTCATGCGCGGAACATAATCGACCACGGCGCCCCGCCGCTCAGGGGTTTCTGTCCTCCAGGTAGCGCGTGTGCGTCCGCTGCCGCAGCTCCTCCGCCTCCTGCAGCGCGGCGGCGATCGCGGCCGCCTCGTCGTGCAGCGCGGACAGCTGGCGTTCCAGATGCCGCTCCGGCGGCTCCGTGCCCGGGGCGACCCGGGACCACCACCGGGTGCGGACGAAGGTGTCGACGGCCTCCGGCACGTCCTGGCGGACCGCGCGGGCCAGCACGTGCAGATGCTCGGGGTCGCTCACCCAGCCCGGTTCCAGCAGGGCCTCGACGAGGGAGCCGAGCGCGGTGAGCCGCTCCCGCGCGGCCGGCGGCAGCTCCACCTCCGCGAGGTAGCCGCGCAGGGTCGCGAAGTCCTCGCGCAGCGCGTCGAGCTGCTCGCCGGCGTCCGGGAAGTGCGGGGTGTCCGGCCGCTCGGGCGGGGCGATGAGGGCGCCCGCCGCGTACAGCCCGGCGACCACCAGCGGCCAGAGCGCGCCGGCCGCGCCGGTGAGGGAGACCGCCACGCCCGCGATGCCGCAGGCGCAGCCCGTCAGGTTCCTGCGGGACTCGGCGTACCGCAGCAGGCGCTCACTGGTAGCCACGGATCTCCTCGAAGGCGCCGTCCAGCGACCCGGTCGTGGCGTCGAAGAGCTTCCCGCCCGTCAGGTCGGCGATGTGGCCGAGCTCGCCGCGGTCGGAGTCGCCGAAGAGGATCGGGAAGACCGGGGTGCGCTGCTGCGCGGCCGGGAGCGAGCGGTAGAAGGCGTCGAAGGCGGCGGCCGGGTCGCCGTCGGTGTTCTCGCCGTCCGTCATGAGGACGACCGAGGTGAACGCCGACCCGTCGGCGCCGCCCAGGGACCGGTACGCCTCCTGGAGGCTGGAGTAGATCGCCGTGCCGCCGGAGGCCGTGAGGGCCAGCGCGTCGGACCTGAGCGCGTCCAGCGCCGCCTTCGGGGAGGCGGGGTCGACGGTGTGGGTGCGGACCTCGCCCCGCTTCACCGTGGAGCCGAACGGCATCAGCGTGACCTCCTCCCGGTCGCGGAAGTCGCTCGTCAGCTCGGCCAGCGCCGACTTCAGCCGGTCGAGCCGTTCCCCGCTCATGGAGCCGGAGGTGTCGAGGACGTACACCGTACGGGAGGGCCTGCGCAGGGTGTTGTCGTACGCGTCGAGGAGCCCGTCGGCGACGGCCCGGCTGCCGGGGAACGGCAGCTCGCGCCGCTGGTCCCGGCCGAGCGCGGCCGCCGGTTCGACGCCCGCGACCACCGGGCGGCGCAGGGTCGTCGTGGTGATCCGCCGCTGGGCCTCGGGGGTGCGCAGATAGGTGGTGAGCCGGCCCGCGGCCTCCTTCGCCTCGGGGCGGGCGGAGGTCAGCAGGGTCAGCGGGTAGTCCGCGGTCACGACCCCGTCCGAGGGCCGGATCACGGTGAGCTTCCCGGGCGCCGACAGCAGGACGGACTCGTAGTTCACGAGCGCGTCGACGTCGGTGCGGCGGGCGTACGCGGTGGCCAGCCAGCCCGACGAACCGGAGGTCAGCCGCTGGCCCGCGAAGAACTCCCTGAGCCGCGGCGTGGCCGCGGCGACGTCCCGCTCGGTGAGGGCCGACTGGGCGCCGGAGAGGCCCGAGGCGACCGAGACGAGGGCGGAGAAGCCGGAGTTGGAGCGCACCGGGTCGGTCATGCCGTACGTCAGCTTCCCGTCGGCGACCGCCCGGTGCAGCTGCGACCAGGTGACCTTCGCCGGGTCCCAGCCGAGCCGCGCGACGGCGGCGGGCCGCACACCGACGGCCACCGGCGAGGTCATCACCGGCGTCTCGCCGGTGATCCTCCCCGCGGTGTCGGGGCGCAGCCGCAGGTAGTCGTTGGAGGAGAGCCAGACCGCGTCGAACGACGTCCCCGCCTCGCCGGACGCGATCCGCTCGACGGCGTCGAGCGTGCCCGCGTAGGTCGGGCGGACGGTGATCCCGGTGGCCTTGCGGGCGTCTTCGAGGACCGGTTCCATGTCGGCCAGCTCGGAGGAGGCGAGGACGCGGAGCGTGCCGGGCGCGTACCCCCGGCCGGGCCGGTCGGCGTCGCCCTGCCCGCCGTCGGAGGAGCAGGCGGTCCCGGTCGCGGTCACCAGCAGGGCGAAGGCGAGCCCGGCGAACCTCCGGGTCAGGGCGCGGGTGCGGGAGCGGGGGCCCGTGGGGTGCGTCATGCGGGGCCGCCGCCTTCCAGCGCGCCGGTGCGGCGGCTGCGGTCCAGGTGCGCGCTCGCCTCCTGGAGTTCGGCCGTCAGCGACTGCACGGTCGCCGCCATGGACTCGGTCGCGCGCACCTTGTACGTGTCGATGGCGTCGAGCGTCCGGTAGATCTGCTGGAACGCCGTGCGGAGCGTCTCGGCGCCCACCGCCGGGTCCGCGGCGATCCGCTGGATCTCGCCGGCCTGGGTCGCCAGCATCTCGGCGTTGCCGCGGATGAGGTCCTCGGTCGTCGAACGCAGCACGTCCACCTGCTCGGTGACCTTCCGCTGGTTCTCCAGCGCGGAGGCGAGCATCACCGCGATCCGCAGGGCCGACAGGGTGGTCGTCGCCGCCCGGTCCACGCCTTTGATCAGCTCGTCGTTGTTCCTGCGGACCACGTCCATGGCCAGATACCCCTGCGCGCAGACGGCGAGCTGGGTGAGCAGGTCCTGGTGCTTCTGCCGGACCGGGAAGAGGACGTCGGCGCGCAGCGCGTCGGCCTGGGCGGGGTCCGGGGTGCCCGCGATCCGCTCCTCGACGGCCCCGTCGAGGGCCTCGGTGAGCACCGCGTACTCCTGGAGCTTGCCCATGGTCTCCCAGAGGCGGGCCCGCTCGGTCTGCAACGCGGCGTTGTCGCGGCGCAGTTCGTCCTGGCCGCCGCGGAGCGAGCCCACGATCCGGTTCAGGGTGGCCTGTGAGGAGGCGTACGCGGCGACGTGGTCGCGGAACCGGTTGCCGCCCGGCAGCCGGGCGAGGAGGCGGCGGGCCCCCTTGCCGGGGGCGTCGCGGGGGTCCAGGTCCTCGACGGTGCGCCGGAGTTCGACGAGCGAGGAGCCGACCCGGGCCTGCGCGTCACCGCCGCCCCGGCCGAGCGAGCGGACCGTGCGGTCGAGCATCCGGTTGGACTGCTGGGCGGCGGTGCGCATCTCGCCCGCGCCGAGGGCCGCGATCTCGCCGATGCGGCCGGCGAACTCGGGCGAGCGCGGGTCGAGCCCCGACAGCGAGCCGACGTACTCGGCGGCCCGGCGGTTCATCTCCCCGCGGACGGAGTCGTCGAGCGGCACGAGGCCGGAGGCCTGCTCGGCGCGGACCACGGGGACCGGTTCGGGCGGCGTGAGGACGAGCGGGGTGTCCTGCCCGGGCGGGGTCAGGGACATCGTTCTTCTCGGGTCGTCGGGCGTGGTCATGCGGTGTCCCCCTGGTCGCGGGCCCGCAGCGCCATCTCGTGCAGCACCGCGCTGGTGGGCACGGGCGCCTGGCGGACTCCGCTGAGTGTCTGGTTGAGGTAGGCGGTGTGTGCCTGGGTGGCGGTGGTGAACTCGTTCGCCGCGCCCTGCGGCCGGAAGCCGTGCCGGACCGCGAGGCCGCGCAGCCCGGGGTCGTTCGCGAGGAGTTCGCCGAGCGCGCGGCCGTTCGCGGTCAGCGGTACGAGGGTGTGGTCGCTGTTGACGGTGGTGTCCGGGTAGAGGACGACGAGGTCGCCCATGGGGCGGCCGGCGAGCAGCTGGGCGGCGACCTGGGACTCGTACACGAGGACGAGCGGGTTGCCGACGCCGCTGACGAAGTCCCGGAAGGGCGCGTCGGAGCCGGTCTGCTGGGCGCCCTGCACCTGCACCAGCTTGCGCAGCAGCGGGGCGGTGCGGGTGACGGCCGCCTTGTCGCCCGCGACCCGGCCGCCGTCGGCGACGTAGCTCGCGGCGGCCAGGTAGAGGGCGCCGGAGCTGGAGGCGACGGGGTCGGTGGAGGTGATGAAGAGGGTGCCGCTCAGTTCGGCGTGGCCGGCCGACCCCCTGAGCTGCTGCCAGGTCCGGTCGGCGCGGGCCGCGGCGAGGTAGGCGTCCATCCGCAGGGTGCCGCTCGTCCCGCGCGGGCCCAGGGTCGCCAGGCCGTTGCCGGCGAGGACCCGGGCGGCGGCGCTGTGCGCGAGGACGACGAGCGGCGAGTAGAAGGGCCGCAGCGGGGCCGCCCTCGCCTTGTCCTTCGCCTTGGCGCGCAGCTCGTCCGCCGGTCCCTTGGAGGACGGGAACGCGAAGTCGTAGCCGTCGAGCGGCAGTTCCTCCATGTCCCACGACCCGGAGGTCTCGGTGGTCACGGTGAAGCCCTTGTCGGCCAGGGCCTTCACCACGTGGGGGTCGGCGAAGAACTCCGCCTTCTCCGACCCGATGACTCCTCGCACGGTCTTCGTTGCCGTGCCCGTGTCCTCGTCGCCGCCCGTCAGCAGGACGGCGGCCACACCGCCCAGGAGCAGGACGGCCAGGATGATTCCCAGGATGCGTCTCACGCGGGCAGCGTGCTCGCGGAAACCCACATTCCAGGGGGAGTCGGGTGTACGGCGGGTGAAGTGCCGATCCCGGTACCGAACCGGAGCGGGGGGTGCCGTATCCCGGGCGTTCCCGGGGGTCCGCCGCCCGGTGGGTGGCGCCCGGTCCGCGCGGTTCGTGCCGCGCGGACCGGGGCCGTCAGGGGGCGGCGACCAGGGTGTCCCCGGTCAGGGCCGCGGTGTGCGCGTCCATGCGCCCGGCCGCGAGGATCGCGGCCGCGGTGTCGGCCCGGGAGGCGGCGACGACCAGTGCGCGGCCCGCGAGGGCGTGCGCCTTGCGGTGCAGGTCCTGTGCGGGCGCGCCGCTCAGGCCCGCGTGCCGCGCGGGCGGGGCGCCGCGCAGCCGTGCCACCTGCAGTGCGATGAGGTCGCCGGCCTCCGTGTCGCCCAGCTCGTCGGTGACGGCGAGCAGGGCGGCGAGGTGTCCGGCGAGCTGGATGTCCAGCTCCTCCTCGCGCGACCGGTGCGGATACGCGTGGTCGTCGTCGGCCATCCGGTGGACCGACTTGGTCCGGATCGGTTCGTACATGGGATGGCCTCCTGATTGCTCGGGATCCATCCTAGCTTAGATTCGATCTAAAGTTGAGTGATGTCCGAGGACTGGTCGCTACGGCTGGCTGTAGCCGTCCAGGAACCGGCCGATCCGGGTCACCGCGTCCGCCAGGTCCGCCGCCGCCGGCAGCGTCACGATGCGGAAGTGGTCCGGCTCGTGCCAGTTGAAGCCCGTCCCGTGCACGACCATGATCTTCTCGGCCCGCAGCAGGTCGAGGACCATCTGCCGGTCGTCCTTGATCTTGTAGACGTTCGGGTCCAGGCGCGGGAACAGGTACAGCGC
This sequence comes from Streptomyces sp. NPDC104202, assembly GCF_055584185.1. Lineage (NCBI taxonomy): Bacteria > Bacillati > Actinomycetota > Actinomycetes > Kitasatosporales > Streptomycetaceae > Streptomyces > Streptomyces sp. NPDC104202. The sequence continues at coordinate 112,276 of NZ_JBVJMN010000007.1, forward strand.
GCCCTTCGGCTTCACGCACGTCACGCCCGGGATCTGCGTCAGCAGGTCGTACGCCGTGTTCCGCTGCTCCAGGAGGCGACCGCCCGGCAGCACCAGGTCCTCGATCGACTGGCGGCCCTGGAGCGCGGCGGCCACCGCGTGCTGCGCCGGCATGTTCGCGCACAGGCGCATGTTCGCGAGGATCGTCAGGCCCTCGATGTACGAGGAGGCGTGGTGCTTCGGGCCGCAGACCGCCAGCCAGCCCGAGCGGAAGCCCGCGACCCGGTAGTTCTTGCTCATCCCGTTGAAGGTGAGGCAGAGGAGGTCGGGGGCGATCGCGGCGGTCGGCGTGTGCGTCGCGCCGTCGTAGAGGATCTTGTCGTAGATCTCGTCCGAGCAGACGACCAGGCCGTGACGCCGGGCGATCTCCGTCAGCGCGCGGAGCATCTCGTCGTCGTAGACCGCGCCGGTCGGGTTGTTCGGGTTGATGATCACGATCGCCTTGGTGCGGTCGGTGATCTTCCGTTCGATGTCCGCGAGGTCCGGCATCCAGTCCGCCTGCTCGTCACAGCGGTAGTGCACCGCCGTGCCGCCCGCGAGCGAGACCGAGGCCGTCCACAGCGGATAGTCCGGGGCCGGGACGAGGACCTCGTCGCCGTCGTCGAGCAGCGCCTGCATCGACATCTGGATCAGCTCCGAGACGCCGTTGCCGAGGTAGATGTCCTCGACGGAGAGCGGGATGCCCTTGGTCTCGTAGTGGCTCATCACCGCCCGGCGGGCCGACAGCAGTCCCTTGGCGTCGCCGTAGCCGTGCGCCTCGGAGAGGTTGCGGAGCACGTCCTCGAGGATGGCGGGCGGGCACTCGAAGCCGAAGGCGGCCGGGTTGCCCGTGTTGAGCTTGAGGATGCGATGACCCGCGGCCTCAAGCCGCATCGCCTCTTCGAGCACCGGACCCCGGATTTCGTAACAGACGTTGGCGAGCTTCGTGGACTGGATCACCTGCATGCCGAGAGCTTACGGCGGGGTCGGCCGGGACGCCTCGTGTTTTGGGACACGTCGGACACCCCGCGGCCCGTCCCCGGGTGTGACCCGGATCGCACCCGCGCCGGCGGGCTCCCTACACTTCGGGCCCATGAGCCAGCAGGATCCCGCAGCCGCCGCACCCCGACGCGGCCGCCGCCGTCACGCCCCCGCACGCCGGGGACCCGGGCCCGGCTGGCTGATCGCCGCGGGCGGCCTCGGCCTGCTCGGAGTCGGCGCCGCGCTGTTCACCGGCGGCTCCGCACCCCGCGGCGGCTCCCCGGCCGACGGCGGTCCCGGCGGGCCGCCCGCGCTCATCCAGGGCGACGCCGCCTCCCCGGACGCCGGCCCCGGGGACGACACGACCGCCCGCCCCGCCGTGCCGGCCGCCGCCCCCTCCACCGTCAGCCGGAGTCCCAGCCCGACCGCTGCTCCGTCCGGGACGACCACGGCCTCCGCCGCCCCCGGGACCACCGCCTCCACCGCCCCCTCCGGCGTCGGCCAGACCGCTGACGGCGCCCCCGCCCAGCACCCGGGACGCGGGCGCGGACCCGCGAAGCGGAACCGGTAGGGGCCGGGCCGCCGGCCGTCCCGCCCGGCGGGATAGGTTGGCGCCTCATGTGGGTCTTCAGCGCCTCCGGATGCCGGTGGCTGGGTGCGGCCGGATCGCTCGCCGTCGCCGCCGGCGGCTACGCGGCGGGCGCCCTTCCGGTCCTGGGCGGCGCGCCGCTCTGGCAGCCGCGCGACGCCGCGCTCGCCACGGCCGGCGCCGTCCTCGCGTACGCGGGCCTGACCCTGCTGATCGCCGCCTGGTGGCGGTACGGCGTCCTCCTCGCCCGCGGCGCCCGCGACGGCGTCCTCGCGACCCTCCTGTGCTGGGCCGCCCCGCTGCTGCTCGCCCCGCCGCTGCACAGCGCCGACGTCTACAGCTACGTGGCCCAGGGCGGGATGGTCCTCGAAGGGCACGACGTCTACGGCGCGGGCCCCTCCGTCCTCGCCCCCGGCGACCTCGGCGCGGAGGCGGCGGCGAGCGTCGGCGGGAACTGGACCGACACCCCCGCCCCCTACGGCCCCGTCTTCCTCCTCCTCGCCGAGGCCGTCGTCGCCCTGACCGGCGGGGAGATCGTGCCCGCCGTCCTCGGGACGCGGCTGATCGCCCTCGGCTCGCTCGCCCTGATCGTCGTGGCCGTCCGCGGACTCGGCGGCGGCCCCGGCGGCCCGGCCGGGGCGCTGTGGCTCGCCGCGCTGAACCCGCTCCTCCTCGTCCACGTCGTCGGCGGCCTCCACAACGACGGCCTGATGATCGGGCTCATGCTGAGCGGCGTGCTGCTCGCGGTGCGCGGCCGGTGGGTGCTCGGCTGCGTGCTGATCGGCCTCGCGATGATGGTGAAGTCGCCGGCGGCGGTCGCACTGCTCTTCGTCGGCGTCCTGGTGGCCCGCCGCGAGGGAGGCGTCCGGGGCGTCGTCAAGGGCCTCCTCCTGCCGGGGCTCGTCGCGGGCGGCGTCGCCGCCGGGGCGACCCTCGCCGCGGGCACCGGCTTCGGCTGGCTCGGCACCCAGAGCGTCGCCGGGGCCATCCACACCCCGCTCTCCCTCACCAGCGACCTCGGCCTCGCCCTCGGCACCCTCGTCGCCGACGACCCCGACCCGGTCAAGGCCGTCGTCCAGAAGCTGGGCCTCGTCGCCGCCCTCGCCCTCATCGCGGCGCTCGCCCGACGCGCCTGGCAGGGCCGGACCGACCCCGTGCTCGCCCTCGGCCTCGCGCTGGTCGCCCTCGTCGCTCTCTCGCCGATGGTGCAGCCCTGGTACCTGCTGTGGGGGACGGCCGTCGTCGCCGCGGCCGCCTGGCACAGCCGGGCCGGACAGCTCCTCGCCGTCCTCTCGGCCGCCCTCGCGTACGAGACGGCGCCCTCGGGCCACACCCCCTGGTACGGCTTCGTGCTCGCGGGCGGCGTCCTCGCGCTCGGCCTGTGGTGGGTCCGGCGCGACCCGTGGCCCGCCGCCGCCTCCGCCGCCGGGCCCCTGCCGCGGCCGGAGGGCACCCGCTCCCGGTAGCCTCCGGCACCATGACGCGCGCGTGGATCCTGCCGGTGCTCCTCCTGCTCACCGGCGTGCTCGCCGCCGCCGGCCGCGCCACCGGCGGCGAGCCCGGCGGGGCCGTCCTCCTCCTGCTGCTCTTCGCGGCGCTCGCGGCCGTCACCTCGCCGCTCGTCTTCCCCCGCTCCGTCGGGGCGGCCGAGGCGCGCCGCCGGTCCGCCGCCGACGGGCGCCCGGTCGTCTACTGGCGGCCGGGCTGCGTGTACTGCCTGCGGCTGCGGACCCGCCTCGGCCTGCGGGGCCGCCGGGCGCACTGGGTCGACATCTGGCGCGACCCCGAGGGGGCGGCCGCCGTCCGCGAGGCCACCGGCGGCGACGAGACCGTACCGACGGTGGTGGTGGCGGGACGCGCGTACGTGAACCCGGCGCCCGGGTGGGTGCGGGAGCGGCTCTAGGGGCTGTCGTCAAACTCCCGTCGTCGCCCGCGGGGCAGACGGGAGTTTGACGACAGGCCCTAGGGGCGTCCTGTCGGCCAGGCCGGATCAGGGAGCGGTTGCCGGACCCCGCGAGCCCGGCATGACCGGCGAGACGCCCCCTGGGCCGTCCGCACCGGTACGGACCACCACCGCTTCACGTGCGTGCGTCAGCCCGTCGGGGTCCTCCGGATCGCGCGGCCCGCGAGGACGTCCGTGCGCCGGCCGTCCTCGATGACGAACCTGCCGTCGACCAGGACGTGGGGGATGCCCGTCGGGAGGGTGCGGGGGGAGGCGTAGGTCGAGCCGGCGGCGACGCCGGCGGGGTCGAAGAGGACGAGGTCGGCGACGTACCCCTCGCGCACGAGCCCGCGGTCGGGGAGGCGGAGGCGGGCGGCGGGCCGCGAGGTCAGGTGGGCGACGCACTCCTCCAGGGAGAGGACGCCCAGCTCGCGCACGTACCGGCCCAGGTACTCCGGGAAGGTGCCGTACGCCCGGGGGTGGGGCTTGCTGCCCTGAAGGATGCCGTCGGAGCCGCCGGTGTGGACGCGGTGGCGCATGATCGCCCGGACGTTCTCCTCGTGGCCCACGTGCTGGAGGATCGTGGTCCCGAGACGGTCCTCGGTCAGGAGCCGGCGGGCGGTCGTCCAGCCGTCCACGCGGCGGCCCACGAACCCCGCGAGGGCGGGGTCGGCGACGCCGGAGACCTCGATCGTGTCCCACTCGACCGGCACGCCGTGGCAGCCGTCCGAGCCGAGCTCCTCCAGGTGGTGCCGGATCCGCTCCGCCGTCGCGTCGTCCCGGAGCCGCGCGAGGACGGCCTCGGGACCGCCCTCGCTCGCCCAGCCGGGCAGCAGGGCGACCAGGGTCGTGCAGCCCGGCGTGTACGGGTAGGTGTCGAGGCTGATGTCCGCGCCCCCGTCCAGCGCGGCGTCGAGGAGGGCGAGGAGCTCGGGGGCCCGGCCCTCGTTGACGCCGAAGTTCATCGTGGCGTGGGCCAGGTGCAGCGGGCAGCCCGCCTCCCGGGTGAGGGCGATCATCTCCTCGTACGCCCGCAGCGCGCCCGCGCCGTAGGAGCGGTGGTGCGGGCAGTAGTAGCCGCCGTACGATGCGACGACCCGGCACAGCTCGGTCAGCTCGGCGTCCGGCGCGTACATGCCCGGGGTGTAGGTCAGGCCGGAGGACATGCCGACGGCGCCCTCCGCCATGCCCTCGGCGACGAGCCGGCGCATGCGGTCCAGCTCGGCCGCGGTCGCCGGCCGGTCCTCCCAGCCCATCGCGTACATCCGGACCGTGCCCTGCGGGATCAGATAGGCCGCGTTGACGGCGATGCCCCGGCCGCCGTGCGCGCCGTCGAGCCGGTCCAGGTACCCGCCGACCGTCCGCCAGTCGAGGTCGACGTCGGAGCCGTCGCCGTTCCAGCCCGTGATCGCCCGGCGGACCTCCGCGAGCGTGCGGTCGTCCACCGGCGCGTACGACAGCCCGTCCTGGCCGAGCACTTCGAGGGTCACGCCCTGCGCGGCCTTCGCACTGTGGTCCGGGTCCCGGAGCAGCGCGAGGTCGCTGTGGGCGTGCATGTCGACGAAGCCGGGGGAGAGGGCGAGCCCCTCGGCGTCCAGGATGCGGCGGCCGGTGGGCCGCTGGCAGCCGGCGGCGGCGCCCTCCTTGACGATCGCGGCGATCCTGCCGCCCTCGATCGCCACGTCGGCCCGGTAGGACGGGGCGCCGCTGCCGTCGACGACCTCCGCGTCGCGGATGACGAGTTCCATGGCGGGGCTCCCGGCTCCTAGAAGAAGGTGCGGACGTAGTCGACGACCGTGCCGTCCGCCTCGACCAGCGGGATGAGCTGCCACTTGTCGAAGGAGGTGCAGGGGTGGGACAGGCCCATGCCCACCCAGTCGCCGACCTCCACGCCCGCCTCCGGGGACGTGCGGAGCCAGGCGTGCTGGTCGGAGAGGCCGGTGACGGTGACGCCGTCGGCGGGGCGGATCTCGCCCGTGCGGGCGGAGCGGACCGCCTGCGCCTCGGGCAGGTGCAGGTCGTGGGCGGCGTCGCGCTTGCCCGCGTTGGTGAAGGCCTGCCCGTCGGTGGGGCGGGAGACGACCTGCGACCAGAGCCGGAACGCGGGCAGCAGCTCGCCCTCCTCGGGCACCCGGTTGAACGGCGTCAGGTTGCGGTACTGCCCGTCGTCGTGGGAGACGTACGCCCCCGAGCGCAGCAGCTTGAGGGTCGGCAGGGAGAGCGCGGGCAGCTCGGCGAAGACCTCGGCGACCGCGTCGAACCAGGCGCTGCCGCCGGCGCTGACGACGATCTCGCCGGCCTCGGGCGAGAACCTGCCCGCCTTGTCGAACGCGACCGCCAGCGCCGTCAGCCGGCGCAGCCACGCGTCCACCCGCTCGGGCGTGGCCTGCGGCACCTCGCCCTCGTAGCCGGCGACCCCGACCAGCCGGAGCGTGGTGGCCGCGGCGACCGCGTCGGCGACCTCGGCGCACCCGGCCTCCGTGCGCACGCCGGTACGGGCCCCCTCGCCGGCGCCCAGTTCGACGACGACGTCCACCGGACGGCGGGCGCCGGCCGCCCGCAGGGCCTCGTCCATCAGCTCGACGCCGCGCACGGAGTCCACATAGCAGAGGAGGCGGAACTCGGGGTCGGCGTCGAGTTCGGCGGCGAGCCAGCGCAGCGCGACGGCGTCCACCAGTTCGTTGGCGAGGAAGATCCGCGCGACGCCGTGCGCCCGGTAGACGCGGGCCTGGTGGGGCACGGCGGCGGTGATGCCCCAGGCGCCGTGCTCGATCTGCCGGTCGAAGAGCTGCGGGGCCATGGAGGTCTTGCCGTGCGGGGCGAAGGCGAGGCCGTGGCGCTCCGCGTAGACCTCCAGGAGGCGCAGGTTGTGCTCGACGCGCTCGGCGGACAGGGCGAGGACGGGGGTGGTGAAGCCGCCGGTGAACAGGTTGCGCCGCTGGGCGGCCAGCTCGCCCACGGTCAGGCCCTCCGCGTCCGGGGGCAGCCCCTTGAAGCGGTGGTCGACACGCTCGTTCACCAGGTCGGGCATGAGGTCTCCTCCTCGGGTGCGTTGCGTGATGTGCAACGCTCATTGCGCACACTGCTCAAGGCTGTCTAACATCCGGGCCAAGGCCGGGTCAATGGACCCGTAGGAGTCGCAAGGAGCCCGAGAGTGAGCGGACACGCGCCCCCGGAGCTCGTCTGCCTCGGCGAGTCCATGGTGACCTTCCTGCCCTCCCGCCCGGGCCGCCTCGCCGACGTCCCCTCCTTCACCCGTGCGATCGGCGGCGCCGAGTCCAACGTCGCCTGCGCCCTCGCCGCCGCCGGACACCGCACCCGATGGGTCAGCCGCGTCGGCCGCGACGGCTTCGGCGACCACCTCGTCGAGGCCGTCGGCGCCTACGGCGTCGACGTCACCGCCGTCGGCCGCGACCCGCACCGGCCCACCGGCGTCTACTTCCGCACCGACGCGGACCGCGCCACCGACGCCCACGAGGTCGCCTACTACCGCGCCGGCTCCGCCGCCTCCGCCATGTCGCCCGACACCGTCCCGTACGCCTCCGTCGCCGGCACCCGCATCCTCCACCTCACCGGCATCACCGCCGCCCTCTCCGACGACTGCCTCGCCCTCCTCACGGAACTCACCGCCCCGCGCCCCGGCCGCCCCCTCGTCTCCTTCGACGTCAACCACCGGCCCGGCCTGTGGCGCGACGGCCGCGCCCCCGAGGTGCTCCTCCGCCTCGCCCGTCGCGCCGACCTCGTCTTCGTCGGCGCCGACGAGGCGAGCGCGCTGTGGGGCGTCCGGGGCTCCCGGGAGATCCTCGGACTCCTCCCCGGACCCGCGACCGTCGTCGTCAAACGCGGCGAGGACGGCGCCGTCGTCGAGGACCGCCGCCCCGGCACCGCCGCCCGCCCCGACGGCACCCGCCACCGCGAACGCCCGCCCCGCGTCGACGTCGTCTCCACCGTGGGCGCCGGCGACGCCTTCGCCGCCGGCTTCCTCTCCGCCACCCTCCGCGACCTCCCCATGCCCACCCGGCTCCGGCACGGCCACCTCATGGCCGCCGCCGCGCTCACCGCCCCCGGCGACCTCGCCGTGCCGCCCCGCCGCGCCCACGCCGACCGGCTGGCCGCGCTCGACCCCGCCGCATGGGAGACACTTCACCTCGGTCCCGGCTGGACCGGGGACGACCAGGAGGTCCCCGGCCGGACAGAGGACGACCAGGAGGTACGCACACCATGAGCCAGACCGTCGACCGGGCGCTCAGCATCCTGCCGCTGCTCGCCCAGGGCCCCGCCGACCTCGGGCAGGTCGCCGAACGGCTCGGCGTCCACAAGTCCACCGCCCTGCGCCTCCTGCGCACCCTCCACGAGCACGGCCTCGTCCACCGCCAGCAGGACCAGCGCTACCGCCTCGGCGCCCGGCTCTTCGCCCTCGCCCAGGAGGCCGTCGAGAACCTCGACATCCGCGAGATCGCCCACCCCTACCTCGCCGCCCTCAACGAACGCATCGGGCACACCGTCCACCTCGCCGTCTACGAGGAGGGCGAGGTCCTCTACATCGACAAGGTCGAGAGCCGCTACCCGGTCCGCATGTACTCGCGCATCGGCAGGCCCGTCGCCATCACCGTCGCCGCCGTGGCCAAGCTGCTCCTCGCCGACCTCCCCGAGGCCGAGCGCCGCACCGTCGCCGCCAAGCTCGACTACCCCCCGTACACCCCCCGTTCGACCCCGAACGCCGCCGCCTTCCTCAAGGAGCTGGCGACCGTACGCGAACAGGGCTGGGCCACCGACCTCGGTGGCCACGAGGAGTCCATCAACTGCGTCGGCGCGCCGATCCGCGGCGCCGACGGCCGGGTCGTCGCCGCCATGTCGGTCTCGGCGCCCAACGTCGTCGTCACCGCGGAGGAACTCCTCTCGCTCCTCCCGCAGGTGCGCCGCACCGCGGACGCCATCAGCCGCGAGTACTCCGGCACCGCCCCGACCAAGGAAACCGAGGAACCGACCGCATGACCGAGAAGACCGCCCTGACCCCCGCCACCCACACCGCCCCGCCCGCGAAGTTCTCGCACGGCGTCCGCAAGGGCAACATCCTCCAGGTCGCCGGCCAGGTCGGCTTCCTCCCCGCCGTCGAGGGCCAGGCGCCCACCGTCGCCGGCCCCACCCTGCGCGAGCAGACCCTCCAGACCTTCGCCAACGTCAAGGCGATCCTGGAGGAGGGCGGCGCCGGCTGGGACGACGTCATGATGATGCGCGTCTACCTCACCGACGTCGACCACTTCGCCGAGATGAACGCGATCTACAACCAGTACTTCGAGGAGCAGGGCCTCAAGGCCCCCGCCTCCGCCCGCACCACCGTCTACGTCGGCCTCCCCGCCGGCCTCCTCATCGAGATCGACGCCCTGGCCGTCCTGGACTGACGGGGGCCCGGGGAGGGACCCGGGACACGACGGAGCGGGCCGCCCCCGGGGGGACGGCCCGCTCGTGTACGCCGGTGGCGTCAGAAGATGCCGGTGATGACGTTGGCCCAGCCGGAGCTGCCCGTGATCTGCGGCGCGCGTCCGCTGGCGGGGCCGCCGGGGTAGGTGAGGAGGCAGCCGGTGGGGCAGAGCCTGCTCGTCCAGGTGCCGTTGGCGTCCACGTAGTCCACCGGGGTGTCGGCGTCGGCGGTGGTGGTGGCCCACCAGTCGCCGTACTCCTCACCCGGGGTCGGCACGAACTGCCGGAAGGCGTACGTCTTCTCCGTGCCCTCGTCGTTCACCGTGACCGAGGTGTTCTTCACGGTGCCCTGGATGTTGCCGGGAGAGGTGAGGTACGGGCGGGCGTTCCAGCCGCCGGAGCCGTACACGGACCGGGTGCCCAGCTTGAAGCCGGACGGGCACTCGGGCTTGCCGAGGCAGCCCGGGTAGAGGTACAGCTTCCCGTCCCCGGGGTAGCGGCCGACGAGGTCGCCGACGCCGTCGCCGTTCAGGTCGTCCATCGCCAGGTTGGTGAAGTCCCGCCAGCCGCCGGCGCCGATCACGACCGGGTGCGCGAAGTCGAACGGGTCCGTCTGGTCCTGGCCGCCGCCCGCGATCGCACGGCCGCTGTAGAGCAGCAGCTCGGCGTTGACGCAGTTCGACGAGGCGTCCCAGATGCACTCGACGGTGATCAGGTCGTTGCCGGCCTTGCCGTCGATGTTGCCCGGCATCACGATCTGCCTCAGGCCCTTCCAGTCCGCCTGGGACGGGTGGGCGAGCTCCTGGCGGGCGTAGACCCACGGCGAGCCGAGGCCGTTGCCGGGGTACAGGTAGAGCCGGTTGTTCGACAGGCGGACGAGGAAGTCCTCGTAGCCGTCCGGGGTGGCGGTCGGGCCGCCGAAGCCCTGGAGGTCGCCGCGGTGGCCGATCAGCGCGCCGGCCCATCCGCCGTTGCCCACCTGCACGGCGGACCCGACGTTGTTCAGCGTGCCGGTGCCCTTGTACGTCAGCAGCTCGCCGTCGGGGTTCGTGGCGACGAAGTCGGCGAAGCCGTCACCGGTCAGGTCGCCCCTGCGGTCCTGCGGGTACGTGCCCGGCGTGACCGGGGTGACGCCCGGGTCGTAGACGAACTCCGACTTCGTCGTGGACAGCGTGACGGCCTCGTCGCCGCCGTCGACCGGCGAGTGGTTCCCCGCGGCGTCGTAGGCGACGACGTACAGGGTGCTGGAGGGGTAGCCGGACGGCGTCACCGTGACCGTGGCGCTGTTCGCGGCGTCCGAACCCGCGTTGACCCAGGTGCCGTTGGCGCAGCGCGTGCTGGAGACGGACACGAAGTGGTCCATGGCCCAGCAGTAACCCACCACGTCCGAGACGGTGTTGGTGAACTTGAGCTGGACGGGCTTGCGGGCCTGGTACTTGTCCGTGGCCTGGCCCGCCGCGGTGCCGTCCGGCACGTCGAAGACGGAGACCGGGAGGTTCGGGCCGACGCGGTCGACGGTGAAGGAGCAGGCCGGGGTGGAGGCGCTGCCGGGACCCTCGTAGTCCGCCGCGTAGACCGACCAGGTGTACGTGCCGTTGGGCAGGTTCTTCGCCGGCATGGTCACCGAGGCCCACTGGCCGCTCGTGACCCGCTTCCAGTGGCTGTTCGGCGAGAAGGACATCGCCGTGCCGCTGGAGTTCTTCACCGAGAAGATCGCGTCGACGTTGCCGCCGTCCGGGTCCCTGACCTTGGCGGTCAGGGCGATGCCGCTGTTGCCGATGGCCGCGCCGCAGGGGATCAGCTTGTTGCCGTCGCCCGACGGGACCCAGGAGCCCTCGTAGGCCGCGTGGGCGTCGACGACCGGCTTGTAGTTGTAGGTGACCTCGAGGACCGGGTTGTTCCGGAACCGCTTGAAGGTGTTTGTGTTGCCCAGGGTCGGGGTCCGCAGGCCGAAGACCGTGGTGCCCCAGCCGCCGTCGGCGGCCTGCTGGACGAAGTCGGTCAGCGCCGCGCTCTTGAAGTCGTGGCCGAGGTCGCCCGGGCAGAACGTGTCGTTGCCGCCGGCGAACGCGTCCGAGTCGAGCTTGCTGCCCCAGTAGGCGCTCTGGTTGGCCCAGGTCGGGGCGTTGGCGATGCCGCCCGCCGACCACAGCTCGGTCGCGCCCGCGTCCGCCACGGTGCAGGTCCAGGTGTGCGTCTGGACCACGGCGAAGGTGGCGTCGGTGATGGTCGCGCCGCTGAGCCCGTCCGTGTTCATCGCGAAGAACGAGCGGGTGTTGCCGTCGCCGTTGTAGCCCACCCGCGGCTCGTCGGCGGGCGTGGACGAGTTCCAGCCCGACCCGTTGGGGTAGGCGGCGTTCGGCGTCGCGTCGTAGATGACCGCCCACTTCTCGCGGGTGCCGTCACCGAAGATCGGGTCGATGACCAGCGGGAACTGGTCGGCCGTCGCGAGGAGTCCCGCGTCCGGCGTGAGTGTGAGGGTGTTCCCGGACACGTCCGCGGCGACGCGGGCGCTGTCGGGCTGCGCCGCCGGTACCCCGGCCACCGGAGCGGCTCCCGCGGCCGGGGCCGCCGCGCCGGACGTGGCGGCCTTCCCGGACGCCGACGGGGTGGCCTTCGCGGCCTTCCGCTTCTCCTCCGGTCCGGACTTCGGCTGCTCCCACATCTTCGGCCCGGGGGCGCTGAAGACGGTTCTGCCGCTCTTGTCCTTGGCCACGAGCCGGTCGCCGGCGCCCTCGGTGAGCGTGACGCCGTCGGCCTGGACACCCATCGTGATGCTGCGCAGGGCCGGGTTGGCCGCGGCCTCGGCGCTGTTCACGACCAGGTGCTGGGCGAAGCCGTCGACCTCGGCGATGAGCTTCAGGTCCACGCCCGGCAGCACCGAGGCGTAGGTGGCCGTGTTCCCCTCGACGACCGGCGCGGGCAGCGCGGTCGGCCAGGTCAGGGCGAGCTTCTTGCCCTCCTTCACCATCATCGCCAGCGGCTGGCCGCCACCACCCGAGAACGCGATGGGGAACGACGGCGCGGCCGGCGCCACCGAACCGTCGGCCCGCCGCACGAGCCGTGCGTCGACGAGCCGCCAGCGCCCCTCCGCACGGGTCCACTTGGGCTCGCCGTACGTCCGCCGCGTCGTCGAGCCGTCCGGGTTGGCGAAGTACTCGGCCGTCTCCTCCCTGCGGTCGAGGATCTCCACCTTCTTCCCGGTCCGCCTGGCCTCCGCGAAGGCCGCCTTCTCGAACCGGGCGCCCGGCGCCGCCGACGCGTCCGGCTCCTGGGCCTGTGCCGTCGCCCCGGAGACGGCGACCGCCGTCGCCCCGCCGGGCAGTGCCGCCGAGAGGGGCAGGGCCATCGACGCGGCCATCGCCAGAGCGACTGCTCTGCCGCCGCGTCCGGGTCTCTTCGTGCTCATGCTCTGGAATGCCTTTCCGGAGGACGCAGCTGGCTTTTCAGTGATAACGGAATTCTGGTCCCTCCTGGCGCCGGACTCTATCCCGACATCCGGGTCGCCGGTCCAGCCCTTTCGTGGCGCAAACCTGCCCTTCTCGAATCGTGAAACATTCCGACGTCGAATCGGAGGGGCTTACTCCGCCTGTGTCGACAGTCGGTGAGAGGTGTCGAGGGGTGGTGGAGGGTGCCGGAAGCGGCGCCGATTTGTCCCGTCATCGATGTCAAAGCTCCTGGTTGAGTCCTTGATCATCCTTGTGGTCACTCGTCACGGCTTGACGCTCGGACCTGACAGATCCAGCCACGTTTTTTCGCCCTTTCCTTGCCAAATGAATATGACCGCGTGTTGAGTGAGCCTGCTCAAGTGGATTCACTTACATATCGGGGTGGGGATTTCGGTGTGGTCGGGTCGTGGCTTTGCCATGCCTTTTTCCGGACGTTCTGAAACGTCCGTGAACAGGCGCACGCGCACAGGAATCGTCGGCATTCTCGCCGCCGGCCTGAGCGTTTCACTGCTGTCGGCGCCCTCCTGGGCCGCGCGCATAGAACCTCCAGGCCCCCCGGGCGTACCCAGGACGGCGTCGGTCGACGGCACCGACTACGTCCCCACGGGGCTGCGCAGGAGACCCGCGCCCTCGCCCTCTTGGCAGGCCCCTCCCGTCGCGTGGCCGACCGCCGCCACCCGCGACCTCACCCTCCCGGCCGAGAGCGGGCAGGCCGCCACGGCCCCCGGCCTCCCCCTGAGGCTGTCCGCCCCCGCCTCCCGCACCGGGAAGTCCGCCTCCACCGGCGGATCCCGCCACGTGCAGGTCTCCCTCGCGGACCGCGCCGCCGCCCGCAAGGCCGGCGTCGACGGCCTCCTCCTGTCGCTCCGCCCCGACGCAGCCGCGGCTGGCCGCTACGACGTCGAGGTCGACTACGCCTCCATCCGCGGCGCCTACGGAGCCGGCTGGGCCTCCCGCCTGCGCCTCGTCACCCTCCCGGCCTGCGCCCTCACCACGCCGGCCAAGGCCGAGTGCCGCAAGCAGACCCCTCTGGCGACCGAGAACAACACCGCCGACGGCACCCTGACCGCCACGCTCGCCACTCCCGGCTCCGTCTCCCCGGCCAAGGCCCCCTCGGCCCGCACCTCCTCCGCCGCCGCCTCGGCCGCCTCCGGCGCCACCCTCCTCGCCGCCACCGCCGGCACGGACGGCGCCGACGGCTCCTTCAAGGCGACGTCGCTGTCGCCGTCCGGCTCGTGGTCGGCGGGGGGGAACTCGGGCGGGTTCGGGTGGAGCGTGCCGATCGACCTTCCTGCCGCGCCAGGTGGCCTTGTACCGAAGGTCGCTCTTTCCTACAACTCCTCTTCGGTGGACGGGCGTACTGCCTCCACGAACAACCAGTCGTCGTGGATCGGCGAGGGCTGGGAGTACACCCCCGGCTTCATCGAACGCTCCTACGCCTCGTGCGAGAGCGACAAGCAGGGTGGCAACAACACGGCCAAGGTCGGGGACCTGTGCTGGAAGTCGGAGAACGCGACGTTGTCGCTGAACGGCTCATCCAACGCGCTCGTCTGGGACGCCACGAAGCAGACGTGGAAGCTTCAGGGGGACGACGGCTCGCGGATCGAGCGGATCTACGACACCGACCCGAACAACTCCGGTGACGCGGATTCGGAGTACTGGCGGGTGACGACGCTCGACGGCACCCAGTACTGGTTCGGCAAGAACCGTCTGCCTGGTTGGGCGGACGGAAAGACCGAGACGAACTCGGTCTTCTCCGTTCCGGTCTACGGCAACCACAGCGGCGAGCAGGGCAACGGCTCGGACTTCGCCTCCTCGGTGGAGGAGCAGGGCTGGCGCTGGAACCTCGACTACGTCGTCGACCCGCACGGCAACGCGATGGCCCTCTACTACACGAAGGAACAGGGCTACTACGCGCAGAACAGCAAGACCGATGGACCGAAGCCGTACACGCGGGGCGGATACCTGAACCGCATCGACTACGGCCTGCGCGCCGGCGAGGTGTACGCGACGGCGAATCCCGCCGGCCGAGTCAGCTTCACCACCGCCCCGCGATGCACGGCGACGGACTGCGCATTCACCGAGGCCAACGCGGTGAACTGGCCCGATACTCCCGTCGACCTGAACTGCACCAGCGGCACCGAGTGCCTGAAGGTGGCTCCGTCGTTCTGGTCCAAGCAGCGCTTGACGAGTATCAACACCTTCTCCCTGGTGGGCTCCACCATGCAGCCAGTGGACACCTGGGCACTGGCGCAGTCCTTCCCGACGACGGGTGACACCTCCAGTCCCTCCATGTGGCTTGACTCGGTGCAGCGCACCGCGAAGGCTGGCTCCCTCGCGGACATCACGCAGCCGAAGACGATGTTCTCCGGCCAGTTGATGGCGAACCGTGTGGACGCCGCCGAAGGCCGTCCGGCGTTGAACCGCAAGCGGATCACCGCCGTGACGAACGAGACCGGCGGCCAGACGGTGGTCACGTACAGTGCCAAGGAGTGCACGTCGACGTCGCTCCCCGCTGCGGCAGACACGAACGACAAACGCTGCTACCCCTCCTGGTGGACCCCTGACGGCTACGTCGATCCGGTCAAGGACTGGTTCCACAAGTACGTCGTCACCCGTATCGACGAGAATGACACCACCGCGGGAAGTGGATCGCCGTCGAAGGTCACGACCTACGAGTACGCCAACGGTCCCCACTATCGCCGCGACACCGGCGAGTTCACCCTGGACAAGCACCGCACCTGGAACGATTACCGCGGCTATGGCACCGTCCGGGCGTACACAGGGTCGACGAACCGAGTCAAGACTGAGACCACTTACTACCTCGGCATGGCCGGAGACACGCTCTCGGACGGCAACCCGCGTCCGGGCTTGACGATCAACGGCGTCGTCGACCGCAACGACTTCGCAGGTCGTGTCGCCCAGAGTGCGACGTATGACAAGGACGGTTCCAGCGGAAAGATCGTTGCGAAGACTACCTACACCCCCTGGGAGTCAGCGACGACCGCGACCCAGGCCGTGAAGGGCATCACGGACGCGGACAAGCCGAACGACCCGGCGCCCGATCTTCCGGAAAAGACGTCCTACTTGTCCGGGACGAAGTACACCAAGGTGAGCACCCTCCTCGACGACGGTGCGACCTGGCGCACGATGACGACGACCCGTGACTACGACATCGTTTACGGCCTGCTGCTGAGCGAGAGCGAGGACGGCGCCGGCACGACCGAGCAGAAGAACGTCTGCACGCTGTATGCCGCCCCGGACACGGCGAACTGGATGATCTCCTACCCCAGCGAAGTCGTCACGACGAGCCAGGGAGGTTGCGCGACTTTCGGTGACAACGTCACCAGCAGGGTCCGGACGTACTACGACGGCAAGGCCAACGGATTGGCGCCCTCAGCGGGCAAGGCGTTCATCACGAAGACGGACCAAGCATCCACCAGCACGTCGAACAGCACGACCTGGGATACGGTCGCGCAGACCACGTACGATCAGTACGGTCGCGTGGTGACGCTGAAGGGCCAGGATGGCCAGGCGTCCACGACGACGTACGAGCCCGCCGGCGGAGCTCAGCCGACGACGGTCAAGGTCACGAACGTCAAGGGACACATCACCTCCACCTCGTTCGACGGTACGCGTGGTCTGCCCTTGACCACGACGGATGCCAACAACCGCACGTCCACCAGCGAGTACGACGCAATGGGGCGCCTCACAAAGGGCTGGAGCACGGGTCGGGCAACGACCCTGCAGCCGAACGCGACGTTCACGTACAACCTCTCCGGCACCGTTCCCTCGACCGTCGTCAGCAAGAAGCTGTACGAGGACGGGACCTGGGGAACGTCGACGACGTTCTACGACTCGTTGCTGCGCGCACGTCAGACACAAACGGATGCCATCGGCACCACCGGTCGTGTCGTCACCGACACGTTCTACGACAGTCACGGACGCGCCTACCTGACGAATGCGCCGTTCTACAACGCCACCGCCGTGTCGACGACGAGCATGCTCGTGGTGACGCCCAATCAGGTCCCGCAGGCCGTGCAGAACGAATACGACAGCAGGGGCCGGGCCACGGCACGCATCCAGCTTTCGCTGAACGCGGAGAAGTGGCGTACGAGCACGACCTACGGTGACTACTGGACCGCTGTCGTCCCGCCTGCCGGAGGCACGGCCACCCTGACGGTGAAGGACGTCCGGGGGCGGATCACGGAGGAACGCCAGTACAAGGACCGCAACCCGTTGCCCGGCGCCGCTGCGACCCAGTTCGAGAAGACCGTTCGCGCGTACGACGGAGCCGGCAGGCTGGCGTCCATCACGGATCCGACAGGTCGCAACAAGTGGGAGTACACCTACGACCTGCGCGGTCGCCAGGTGACTGCGAAGGACCCGGACAAGGGCGAGAGCATCACCCGCTACGACGTCGACGGTCGTGTCGAGACGGTCACCGACCCCCGCGGCACCCTGGCCACCACCTACGACGAACTGGGGCGTAAGACCAGCGTTCGTACGGGGTCCACCGCGGGCACGAAGCTGGCGGCCTGGACGTACGACACCGCCAGTGGCGGCAAAGGCTTGCCCGCGACGTCCATACGTTACGACTCCTCGGTGATCGCGAACGCCGAGTACAAGAGCGAGGTCACCGGCTACGACAGCACTGGGCGGGCGACCGGTACGAAGGTGACGGTTCCGTCGGTGACCGGGGAGGAGCTGCTGGCCGGCACTTATACCGTCGCGACGACAGCCACGCCGGTGAGTGGTCTTCCGGCCACGACTGCTTACTCCACCTCCAATACCAATGCGTCCACCGCGCTGCCGGCCGAGACCGTCACGAACCACTACGGTGCCGCGGACAGGCTCGGGGTCGTCGACGGCAACCTCAGCCATGCCTATCTGCGGGGCGCGAGCTACACGCCGTTCGGCGAACTCGCTCAGGCCCAGCTCGGCAACATCGGCAAGCTCGTCACCCAGACTCTCAGTTACGAGGCATCGACCCGGCGTCTGATCGGCTCCAAGGTCGACCGCGAGGCGACCGGTCCGGCGACGCCGTCGAACATCACCTACGGCTACGACCCGGCCGGCAACATCACCACCATCCGGGACGCGCAGACCGACGGCACCGTCGTCGACCAGCAGTGCTTCGGCTACGACTGGGCCCGGCGCCTGGCGGAGGCATGGACGTCCGGTGACGCCTGCGCCACCAAGCCCGTCAACGGGACCGGCACCCCGAACCTGGGCACGGTCGACCCGTACTGGACCTCCTGGACCTTCACCGACACCGGACAGCGCAAGACGGAGAAGCTCCACAAGGCCGGCGCGATCACCGCGGACACCACCCGCACCTACACCTACCCGACCACCGCCGGCGCGGCCCGGCCGCACGCCGTGGGATCGGTCACCGCCACCGGCGGAGTGACCGGCACCGACACCTACACCTACGACGACACCGGCAACCTCACCAAGAAGACGCCCGCCAACTCCGGCCCGGTCCAGGACCTCGTCTGGAACACGGAGGGCAAGCTCGTCTCCTCCACCGTCTCCGGAGCCATCACCTCCTTCGTGTACGACAGCGAGGGCAACCGGATCGTCAAGCGGGATCCGACGACCACCACGCTCTATCTCCCCGGTGGCCAAGAGCTCGCCCTGACCCGGAAGGTCGGTACCACCGCGGCTGTCCTCGCCAAGGGAACCCGCTACTACTCGGTTCCTGGTGGATCCGCGATCCGCACCAGCGACGACGGTCGGGTCCGGCTCCTGGTGGCCGACCACAACAACACCAACAACCTCTCCTTCAGCTCGACCACCCTTACCTTCAACCGCCGCAAGTCTCTCCCTTACGGAGGGCAGCGAGGGGCGGCCCCCGCCTTCTGGCCCGGCACCAAGGGGTTCGTCGGAGGCGACATCGACACCACCACGGGCCTCACTCACGTGGGTGCCCGTGAATACGATCCCGACCTCGGCCAGTTCATCAGCGTGGACCCGCTCTTCAGCCTCGACCTGCCGCAGTCGATCAACGGTTACAGCTACGCCAGCAACAGCCCTGTCACCCTCTCCGACCCCACCGGAATGCGAGAGGTCTGCGGCGCCTCCGGAAATTCCTGCTACCCCGACGACTACAACAACGACGGTACTGACAACACGGACGGGGACCGCAGCACAAACGACGAGGAGAAGCCCAAGACCACGTCCGGCGGAAGCGGCGGAAACGGCACAAATGAGGGAGGTAGTGGGGCGCTGGACGACGTCGACGACTCGAAGACCTCATGTGCGACCTATCCGATGATCTCTGGAAAGTGTTCGTCGCTCCCTCTCTACTACGGCGACATCAACTATCCGAAGGGGTACCGGACGGATTCCGCTTTCCTTTCCATGGTCGATTCTCTCGGGCCCTATGACATCGCCGACATGTGGATGAACGGCCTCGGTGAGTACTTCCCGGTTCTCGTGTTCGGGCCGAAGTCGAAGATGACGCGCCTCATTGCCGGAACGGATCACAACAAGAGTCTGGAAAAGAAAATTGCCGAATCCGTCCGACAGGGCGACCATGGAGACATTGGGCCGAAATCGGAGTGGAAGAAGGGGAACCGTCCGGGAAGTTGGAAGGACGCGGTCGGGCTTGTCTCGCGATTCGGAAACGAAGACTTCGAGACGGTGGTCGGGTCGTGGAGCGAGAGCTATCAGGTTGCCAAGGTCAACTCGAAGGCCCGCACCATGACGGTCAACTTCAAGGCGTCGAACAATACGGACTGGGTCTCCTTCTGTCACGATCATTTGTGTGGTGGTGCAGGCAGTAATACGACTCGTGGGACGGGTGCAAGCGTCCGTCAGGAGTATTACTGGACGAAGGTGATATCCTTGGACCAGTGGTCCAGCAGTCCGTCCTACTAGGTCGTCATCTGCGGAGTGCGAATCGTTCGCTGACAGGGAGTCTCAAGTGGAATCGTTGGGTCAATTGATGACGGCCGTCGTCTATGTCTCTGTCGCCGGTTCCGTGATCGCCGTTATTGCAGTGGGCGTGGCACTCAACCGCTGGAGCCGTCGGAAAATGGAAGAGAGTCGCGCCGAACTGGGAGAATAGTCCAGTTCTCGAATCGCGCATTGAACGTGCGGCCGGGGCCGGCAGGAGATGTCTCTCCTGCCGGCCCCGGCCGCGTTTCCGAGCGGTCAGGCCGTGCAGTACTGGGCCTGTTTGCCGATGGAGCGGTACATGCAGTCGGCGTTCTCGAGGAGTTGGAGGACGGCGTCGCGGTTGCGGGAGGTCTCGCGCTCGATGACCTCGTCGGGCGGGTAGAAGCCGCCGCCGGAGGAGGAGGTCGGGTACATCTCGAAGGTGTAGGCGAAGATCCGCTGGGAGCCCCAGAGGTAGTCGTCGATGGAGCCGTCGGTGATGTAGAGGTCGCTGGACTGTTCGGGGGTGTAGCGGTTGCTGGCGGCCATCCGGCCGCCGACGGTGGCGAAGGCGTCGCGCTCGTCCTGGGTCATGCCGGTGGTGGTGTTGGCGGTGGTCCAGCCGAAGGGCCAGAGGACGAGTTCGCTGTAGGTGTGGAAGTCGATGGCCGCGGTGATCTGCTGCTTGCCGCCGACGACGCGCGAGCGGACGAAGTCGGCGACGACCTTGACCTCGGGGGCGGACTCGGGGGCGGCGCCGCGGTAGGTCTCGGAGCTCTTGGAGCCGGAGGAGCCGCCGCAGCAGCCCCACTTGTAGTTCCAGTTCCGGTTGGTGTCGGTGCCGATGTAGGACGAGCCGGAGTTGGGCTGCCGGTTCTTGCGCCAGCTGCGGTAGGAGCCGGAGGCGATGTCGTACTCGCCGCCGTCGGGGTTGAGGTCCGGGACGATCCAGATCTCGCGGCCGTTCACCGCGTTGGTGATCCGGGAGTCCGTGCCGTACCCCGCGCCGAGTTCACGCAGCAGGTAGAGCGCCATCTCGACGGTGAGGTGCTCGCGGGCGTGCTGGTGGTGGGTGAAGAGGACCTCGGGCTCGTTCTCGTCGGTGGCGACGTTGTCGCTGATCTTGATGGCGATGATGTCCCGGCCCTGGTAAGACTTCCCGATGACCTGCTTGCGCATGATCGAGGGGTAGGCGGCCAGCCGCTGGTCGATCTCGGCGTTGGCCTCCGCGTAGTTGTGGTACTTCGCGTCGGCCGAGGGGAAGTCGAGCGCGCCGGCCGACTTGTCGCCCTCGCCGCCGCGGTCCGGCGGGCCGGGCAGGGCGATCGGCTGGTACCCGAGCGCCTTGAGGTGCGCCAGCTGGGGGGTGTTGGCGCTGACGACGACCGAGCGTGCGTCGACCTCGTCGATCGAGACGCCGGTGGCGGCGAGCGCGGTGCGGGCGGCCGGGGTGCTGGGTCCGGCGACCTCGTACTGCCGGATCACCTCTTCGGCCCCCGAGGCGATGCGGGCGGCGGTCGGCGCCGGGTCGGCCCCGGCGGGCGTGGAGAGGGCGGAGAGGGGCGCCGCGAGGGCGAGCGCCACGAGGGCCGCGAGGGTGGCGGACCTTCTGCCGCGGGTGGGACGTCGCATGGTGTCTCCTGGGTGGGGAGTGTGGGGGGGTGCGACAAACGCGTGCGGGTGTCCGGCACATGGTGGAGCTATGTCATGGACCGGTCAAGGTACCGAGTTCGGCCATACTGTCCCGCGTGGGGACCCTCATCGGTAGATACGTCATCGAGCACAAGCTAGGCGAAGGCGGCATGGGCACCGTCTATCTGGCGCGATCGCGCGGCGGGCGCGCCGTCGCCGTCAAGGTCGCACGGCCGGAACTCGCCTCCGACCCCTCCTTCCGCGCCCGCTTCCGCGCCGAGGTCGCGGCCGCCCGGCGGGTCGGTGGTTTCCACACCGCGCAGGTCGTCGACGCCGACCCCGACGCCGAGGCGCCCTGGCTCGCCACCGCCTACATACCGGGACCCACCCTCTCCGGGCTCCTCACCGCCGAGGGGCCGATGCCGGAGGACCGGCTGCGCTCGCTCGGCGCCGCGCTCGCCGAGGCCCTGGAGGCCATCCACGCCTGCGGCCTCGTCCACCGCGACCTCAAGCCCGGCAACATCGTGATGGCCCCCGACGGACCCCGCGTCCTCGACTTCGGCATCGCCCGCGCCCTGGAGTCGACCCGGCTCACCGCCACCGGTTCCGCCTTCGGCACCCCCGGCTACCTCGCCCCCGAGCAGGCGCTCGGCACGGAGGTGACGGGCGCGGCCGACGTCTTCGCCCTCGGCGCCGTCCTCGTCGCCGCGGCCGGCGGCCGTCCCTTCGGCGACGGGACGCCGATGGGGCTCATGTACCGCTCCGTGCACGAGGCCCCCGACCTTGCCACCGTCCCCGAGGCGCTCCGCGACCTCGTCGGCCGCTGCCTCGCCAAGAACCCGGCCGAACGGCCCACCCCCGACGAGATCCTGGACGCCCTCGGGGACGAGGGGACCCGCGCCCCGGCGGCCCCCGGGACGGGGTTCGGCCCGCCCGGGACCGGCTTCGTCGCCCCGCACCCGGCCACCGGCGCCGACCCGCCCGCCTCCCTGCCCACCCCGGGGCCCGGAGCGCCCTACCCGTCCCCGGCCGCCGAGGCGCCCCCGGTCTCCGCGACCCCGCACTCCGGGACGGCGTACCCGGCCGCCGACCCGCCCGCGGTCCCCGTGCCCCCGCAGGCGGGGTTCGGGGCGCCGCACCCCGCTCCCGTCGTCGACCCGCGGCTGTTCCCCGTGCCGCCGTCGGTCGCGGCGACCCGGCCGTCCGCCGGTGCGCCGGCGGGCTGGGCGCCGCCCCCGCCGTCCCTGCCGCCGCAGCCCGCGCCGGAGTTCGTGGCCGCCGACCGGGCGTCGGGGATCGTGGTCGACGGCGGCGGCGTCCACCTCCAGCTCTTCGGCGAGGAGGCGGAGTTCGGCTGGGCGGAGATCGTGGGGGTGGAGTACTGGCCGACCCGGCGGGGCCGGGGGCTGCGCGTCGCGGTGACGCTGCGGGCCGGCGGCGGGACGTACACCTGTGACCTCGACGGGCGCAGGGCCGCCCGGATCGACGAATGGGCGGCCCGGCTCGGGTCGGTCCTGGCCCACTACCTGCCGCCGCGCTGACCGCGCGCCGGGTCCGGCCGGGGCCGTGGGGCGGCGTGTCCCGCACCGGCCCGTGGCCCGGGCGGGACGACGGCCCCGCGCCGCCGGGGGAGCGGCGGCGCGGCGCGTGCGGTGGTGCGGGGGAGACGGCCCCCGGGGGTTACGGCAGGTTGTGGACGTGCGGACCGACCGCGTTCGACCAGGCGTTGCCGGCCGTCGCGTCCCAGTTGGTCGACCAGGTCATCGCGCCGCGCAGCGTCGGCCAGGCCTGGGCGGGCTTGAAGGTGCCGCAGCCGGTGAGCTTGGTGAGGCAGTCGAGCGCGTTCTTGACGACCTGCGGGTCGACGTAGCCGCTGCCCGCGCCCCGGGTGGAGGCGGGGACGCCGAGACCGACCTGCGACGGGGCGAGACCGCCCTGGATCTGGATGCAGGCGAGCGCGGTGAGGAAGTCCACCGAGCCCTGGCTGTAGACCTTGCCGTCGCAGCCGAGCATCGAACCGCTGTTGTAGTACTGGGTGTTGACGACCGTGAGGATGTCCTTCACGGCCAGCGCGGTCTTGAAGTACTCCGAGCCGGTGGACTGCATGTCGATGGTCTGCGGGGCCATCGTGATCACCAGGCTCGAACCCGCCTTGGCGGAGAGCTGGCGCAGCGCCTTCGAGAGGTACGTCGCGTTGATGCCGTGCTCGAGGTCGATGTCGACGCCGTTGAAGCCGTACTCCTGCATGAGGGCGTACGTGCTGTCGGCGAAGGCGGTGGCGCTGGCGTCACTGTTGATCGTGACGTTGCCCTTCTCGCCGCCGACGGAGATGATCACGGACTTGCCGGCGGCCTTCTTGGCCGCGATGTCGGCCTTGAAGTCGGCGACCGAGGTGTAGCCGACGGCCGGGTCGAGGTTGAAGGTGATCTGGCCGGCGGTGGTGGTGGAGTCCGCGAAGGAGACGGCGATGATGTCGTACGCCGACTGGACGTCCCGCAGCTTCTGCTTGGCGGCGCCGTTGTCGAAGTTCTGCCAGTAGCCGGTGACGGCGTGCTTGGGCACGGCCGGGCCGGGGCCCGGGTCCGTGACCTTGGAGGTGCGGGCGCTCACGGCGGTGGACTTGGCGGACTCGCCGGCGGAGTTCGTGGCCGCGACCTGGAACTGGTACGCGGTGTCCGCGGACAGTCCGGTGACGGTGGTGGAGGTGCCGGTCACCGCGACGGGGTTGGCGCCGTCCCGGTAGATCTTGTACCCGGTGGCCCCGGAGACCGCGCTCCAGTTCAGGGCGACGCTGGAGGACGTGACCGTGCCGGCGGCGAGGCCGGCCGGGGTGGCCGGGACGACCGGGTCGGGGTCCTGGCCGCCGCCGCCGTCGGGGCCGTAGACGCTCACGTCGTCCACGAGGTAGGGCGAGGTGCCGTACCAGCCGTGGGTGTAGATCTCGACCGAGGTGGTGCTCGGGCCCGTGGTGAACGTCGTGGTCAGCTGCTTCCAGGACGGGCTGTCGGGCGTCCAGGTGGAGACGGTGCCGGTGCCGGTCCCGGTGTTGTTCGCGCCGAGGTAGGCGTAGCCGCCCTGGACCCAGGCGCTGAGCGTGTAGGTCGAGTTGGGCTTCACGGTCACGGTCTGCACGCATTTGGCGTTGTCGAGCCCGGCCGGGGTGGCCTTGAGGGCGCCGGCGCCGGTGCGGACCGGGGAGGAGACGGCGGCGCCGCTCCCGGCGGAACAGGCCCAGTTGGCCAGGCCGTTCTCGAATCCGGCGTTCTTGGCGACGTTGACGTCCGCCGCCTGCGCGGTGCCGGCTCCGCCGACGAGGACGAGCCCGGAGCCGACGGCGAGCGCGAGGGCTCCGCCGAGCCATCTGCGGCCGTGCGGGCGGGTGGTGGTGCGGTCCACGTGCATCCTCCGTGGGGGAGTTGGGGATGTGGAGGTGCCGTACGTCGTCGTACGGAGGGGCTCGTACGGGGGTACGAGGGCTGGAGAGGGTTCGACGGTGGCCACCGCTGTCGCAACAAGCTGGTCCAGACCAATCGTGTTGTCAAGACCTCTGGCAGCGACCGGTGTTCGGGAAAGGGCCGCCGCCCGAGCGGGAAACGCCGGTGCGGGGGGTGCCGACGGGCCCCGGACCGGCCCGAATTAATGGAGTCGGCTTGGCGGATTGTGTGTTCACCACCCCGGGGGTCGTGGATAAGGTGCAGAGGCGGTCGCACCCTGCGGTGATGCCGCGAACGCGGTAAGTGATCCGCGGCCCCCGGCACTCCGGAGGCCGGAGGGGACGGGGGAGCCTGACGTGCCGACAGCCATCGCGGTCACCGGCGCCGACCTGGTGCTGCCCCCGACCGACCCCGGAACCCCCGACGCCGCCGTCCTGCCCCCGCCCGAAGGCCGCCCGCTCGACGCCTCCGTCGCCGACATGCAGCAGCTCCTCGCCCGCCACGGCCACGTGGTCGTCGTCTGCCCCACCGCCGCGCCCGCCGCCGTCGAACAGCGCCTCCGCGCCGTCCGCGGCCTCCTCGAAAGCGACCGGATCGCCCTGGTCAGGACCGACCTGCCGCCCCTCGGCGCGGCCGTCCTCGTCCGCCAGCTGCGCCAGCTCGCGGGGTGCGACTTCAGCCCCGGCGTCCTCGCCTCGGCCGCCCGGCTCCTCGCCCACTACATCTACGCCGGCGCCGTCCTCGGCTCCGTCGCCCGCCTCGACCGCGTGCCCGTCAGCCTCGGCTCCCACCTCAAGGGATGGCTGCCCGGCGCCCACTTCGCCGTCCTCGCCGGGCCCACCCCGCAGATCGTCCGGCTCGGCGGCGGGGAGACCCCGCTCGCCGGACCCGAGTTCACCACCGAACTCCTCCTCGCCCGCGGCCAGCTCCAGACCGACTGGCCCACCACCACCCTCGCCCCCCGGTGGCGGGTCGGCGGCTCCGTCCGGGAAGCCCCCCTGCCCGACTCCTCGGCCCGCTGGTGGGGCACCTCCAAACTCGTCGAGTTCGCCGCCTACCTGCCCGACCTCCCCGTCCTCTACCAGCTCGTCTCCTCCGTGCGGCGCGAGACCTGCCACTGGTGCGGGATGGACCTCATCGGCGACCGCTGCGGCTTCTGCGCCGCCCCCCTCGCCCCACCCGCCCCGCCCGAACCGGCGCCCCGCACCACCGCCCCGGCCGGCCCCGGCGCCCTCACCGGCAGACAGGCGGCCCGGGCCCTGGGAACGGCCGGACCCCGGCAGACGCAGCAGGGAGCCCTGGGACCCGGCGGACCCCAGCAGGCGCAGCAAGGGGTCCTGGGACCCGGCGGACCCCAGCAGACGCAGCAGGGAGCCCTGGGACCCGGCGCCCCAGCCACCCCGGGGCTCGGACCCGTCCCGCACCCGACCCGCGCCCTGCCGTGAACCGTCCCGGCGCGACACCCCCCGCAGCGGTCCGCAGGCCGGACCCGTACGGCCCGGGCGCCCGCCCCGCACGGCCGGCCGGCCACCCGCCCCGCACGTCGTCCCGTACGCCGCCCCGCCCCGTACGACCGTCCGCCCGCCAGCCCCGTCCGTCCGGACCCACGTCTCCGATCGAGGTAGTACGGCCATGAACTCCCGCCAGCGCCGCGGCGTCATCCTGCTGCTGCTGTCCGTCCTGTGCGCGCTCGGCGCCTTCGCCGGCGTGCTCGCCGTCATCAGCGACGTGAACTCGAAGGTCGGCCCGGAGGTCACCGCGTACCGCATCAGCGCGAACGTGAAGCCCTACACGACCCTGAACGCCGGCCAGTTCGAGAAGATCACCATGCCGAAGCGGTGGCTCTCCCCGACCGCGATCACCGACCTGCGCCGGATCCAGGGCAAGATCGCCGTCACCGAACTGCGCGCCGGGTCCCTCCTCCAGGAGGACATGATCGTCGACCGGCCCGTGCTCCAGCCCGGCCAGCAGGAGATCGCGATCATGATCGACGCCGCCACCGGCGTCGCCGGCAAGATCACCGCCGGGGCCACGGTCAACATCTACGCCACCTTCGCGGGCGAGAAGAAGGGCGACCCCTCGCAGTCCCGGATGATCGTCGCCGGTGCCCGCGTCCTCGACGTCGGCAAGCTCACCCCCATCGCCGAGCGCTCCGGCAACACCACCCGCACCGGCGGCGCCGAGGCCGTCCCCATCAGCTTCGCCCTCTCCACCCTCGACACGCAGCGCGTCGCGTACGCCGAGTCCTTCGCCGAACACGTACGCCTCGCCCTCGTCGC
Source organism: Streptomyces sp. NPDC104202 (assembly GCF_055584185.1). Taxonomy (NCBI): domain Bacteria; kingdom Bacillati; phylum Actinomycetota; class Actinomycetes; order Kitasatosporales; family Streptomycetaceae; genus Streptomyces; species Streptomyces sp. NPDC104202. Next base: position 138,906 of record NZ_JBVJMN010000007.1, read on the forward strand.
CCCCTCCACCGGCGGCGCCCCCGCCGACCAGCGCGACCGCACCTACACGCTCGACAAGGACAAGTGAGGCCGGTATGAGCACCAGGATCCTGCCGGCCGTCGGAGACCCCGACGCGGCCCGGTCCGTCATGACGCTGCTCAGCCAGCTGCCCGACGCCGAACCCGCCCCGCCGGTCGCCGACTCCACCCAGCTCGTCGACGCCCTCGCCCGCCTCGCGGCCGTCTCCCTCGACGAACTCCCCGAGGTCGTCCTCGTCCACGAACGCATCGGCCCCGTCCCCGCGCTCGAACTCGTCCGCGAGGTCGCCCTCCGCTTCCCCGCCGTCGGCACCGTCCTCATCACCGCCGACGCCAGCCCCGTCCTCTTCTCCGCCGCCATGGACTCCGGCGCCCGCGGCCTCGTCACCCTCCCGCTGGGGTACGAGGAACTCGCCAGCCGCGTCCAGGCCGCCGCCCAGTGGTCCGCCGGGGTCCGCCGCCACCTCGGCGCCGGAGCCGACCGGCCCACCGGCCCCGGCGGCACCGTCGTCACCGTCAGCGGCGCCAAGGGCGGCGTCGGCACCACCGTCACCGCCGTCCACCTCGCCCTCGCCGCCCGCGCCGCCGGACGCAGCGTCGCCCTCGTCGACATGGACCTCCAGAGCGGCGACGTCGCCTCCTACCTCGACGTCCAGTTCCGGCGCTCCGTCGCCGACCTCGCCACCATCACCGACATCTCGCCCCGCGTCCTCCAGGACGCCGTCTACGTCCACGAGACCGGACTCGCCCTCCTCCTCGCCCCCGCCGAGGGCGAACGCGGCGAGGAGGTCACCGACCGCGCCGTGCGGCAGATCGTCGGCGCCCTGCGCGGCCGCCACGAGGTCGTCGTCGTCGACTGCGGCTCCCGGCTCGACAGCGCCAACGCCGCCGCCATCGAGATGGCCGACACCGCCCTCCTCGTCGCCACCCCCGACGTCGTCGCCGTCCGCGCCGCCAAACGGACCGTCCGCATGTGGGAACGGCTCCAGGTCCGCAAGGCCGAGGAGACCGTCACCGTCGTCAACCGCCACCACCGCTCCACCGAGATCCAGCCGCCCCTCGTCCAGAAGATCACCGGCACCCGCGTCGCCGGCGTCGCCGTCCCCGCCCACTTCAAGGAGCTCCAGGCCGTCGTCGACGCGGGCCGCCTCCACGAACTCGACGCCAAGTCGACCGTCAAGCAGGCCCTGTGGGCCCTCGCCGGCGAGCTCGGCCTCGTCGGCGCCCCCGCCGCCGACACCCCCGGCAAGCAGCTCGCCCGCGCCGGCGACCGCGGCTCCCTCGGCCTGCGCCGCCGCACCGGGGGCCGCTGACCCATGGCCGCGACCCGGGACGACGACAGGGGGCAGGTGGCGGTCGAGTTCGTCGGCATGGTGCCGCTCATCCTGCTCACCCTGGCCCTGCTCTGGCAGGTCGTCCTGGTCGGCTACACGTACACCCTCGCCGGGAACGCGGCGGACGAGGCCGCCCGCGCCGCGGCCGTCGGCGACGACTGCTCCGAGGCCGCCCTGCGCCACCTCGACGGGGCCTGGCGGAGCGGCGCCAGACCCGCCTGCTCCAGCGGCGGGGGCATGGTCACCGCGGTCGTCACGATCGACGTTCCCGTGCTCTTCCCCGGGGTGGGCGGACTCTTCCCCGTCAAGGCGACGGCGGCGGCGGTCGACGAGGAGGGCATGCGGCCATGAGCGGCGACAGGCGCGGTACGAGGAACGACCGGCGCGGGACGAGGAACGACCGGCGGATCACGAGGAACGACGGCCGGGAGACGTGGAACGACCGGCGCGGGAAGCGGCGTGACCGGCTCGGTGAGCGGTTGGGCGCGCGCTTCGGAAGTCGGCGTGACCGGCTCGGCGAGCGGTCGGGCACGTGCTGCGGAAGCCGGCGTGACCGGCTCCGTGAGCGGTTGGGCGCGTGCCTCGGAAGCCGGCGTCACCGGCTCGGTGAGCGCCACGACCGGTGCCGGACGTGCCAGGACCAGCCCCGGACGTGCCAGGAGCAGCCCCGGACGCGCCCGGACCGGCCCCGTAAGCGGGGCGACCGCGGCCAGGCGGCCGTCGAGTACCTCGGCTTCCTGCCCATCCTGCTGCTCGTCGGCCTCGCCGGGCTCCAGCTGGGCGTCGCCGCGTACGCCGCCCAGCAGGCGGGCACGGCCGCCCGCGCGGCGGCGAGGGCCGCGAGCAGCGACGTCGAGGACGGGCCCGACCCGGAGACCGCCGGCCGTGCCGCCGCCGGCTGGGCCACCTCCGTCGCGGTCAGCGAGGGCGGCGGCGAGGCCGTCGCCACCGTGACCGTCCGCATCCCCTCCGTCGTGCCCTTCTGGGACTTCGGCGACGTGACCAAGTCCGCCACCATGCCCCTGACCGAGACGCCTCAGGAGGACCGGCCATGAGCCTGCGCGCCCGGATCAACGCCCCCGAGGAGAAGAGCGGTCACGCCTCCCGGGAGGACGGCCACCTCGTCGCCTCCTTCCGCGCCAAGCTCCTGGAGGAGATCGACCTCACCGAGATGTCCGCGCTCGCGGCCGCCGAGCGGCGGGCCAGGCTGGAGCGCGTCCTCGGCCACATCATCAGCCGCGAGGGCCCCGTGCTCTCCACGGCGGAACGCGCCCAGCTCATCCGGCGGGTCGTCGACGAGGCCCTCGGCCTCGGTGTCCTCGAACCCCTCCTCGAAGACGCCTCCATCACCGAGATCATGGTCAACGGGCCCGACCAGATCTTCATCGAGCGCGGCGGACGCGTCGAACTCCTCCCGCTCCGCTTCGCCTCCCACGAGCAGCTCATGCAGACCATCGAGCGGATCGTCTCCACCGTGAACCGGCGGGTCGACGAGTCCAACCCGATGGTCGACGCCCGGCTGCCCTCCGGCGAACGCGTCAACGTCATCATCCCGCCGCTCTCCCTGACCGGCGCGACCCTCACCATCCGGCGCTTCCCCCGGGCGTACACCCTCCACGAGATGCTCGGACTCGGCTCGCTCGACGAGCAGATGCTGCTGCTCCTGTCCGGACTCGTCCAGGCCAAGTTCAACCTGATCGTCTCCGGCGCCACCGGCACCGGGAAGACCACCCTGCTCAACGCCCTCTCCGGACTCGTCCCGGACGGCGAGCGGATCATCACCATCGAGGACTCGGCCGAACTCCAGCTCCAGCAGTCGCACGTCATCCGGCTGGAGGCCCGCCCGCCCAACATCGAGGGCCGCGGCGCCATCTCCATCCGCGACCTCGTCCGCAACTCCCTGCGCATGCGCCCCGACCGGATCATCGTCGGAGAGGTCCGTGGCGGCGAGACCCTCGACATGCTCCAGGCGATGTCCACCGGCCACGACGGCTCCCTCGCCACCGTCCACGCCAACTCCGCCGAGGACGCCCTCATGCGCCTCCAGACCCTCGCCTCGATGTCCGAGGTCAAGGTGCCGTTCGAGGCGCTCCGCGACCAGATCAACAGCGCCGTCGACGTCCTCGTCCAGCTCACCCGGCACCCCGACGGCACCCGCCGGATCACCGAGATCTCCGTCCTCGCCTCGCACGGACGCGAACGGTTCCTCCTCGCCACCGTCGCCCGCTTCCAGGCCCAGCCGCTCGCCGCCGACGGCCGGGTCCACGGACGGTTCACCCACCACCCGCTGCCCCGCCGCGTCGCCGAACGCCTCTACATGGCCGGCCAGCCCATCCCGCAGGCCTTCGGCGTCGCCGTCACCGACGCCCACCTGGCCACCCGAGAGGCGGAGTGATGACCGACCCCTTCTGGCTGACCACGGCCGTCACCCTGATCGCCTGCGTCCTCGGCATCGCCGGCGTCCAGCTGTACGCGAGCGGGGCCCGGCGGCACGCGGCCCTCGTCGCCCGGCTCGACGAGACCGACGCGCCCGAGGCCACCGGCCGCCGCAGGCGCCGCTTCAAGGGCGTCGACCGGCGCGTCCGCCGCACCTCGCTCGGACGCAGGCTGGAGCTGCGGATCGCGGCCACCGGCCTCGACGTCACACCCGGCGAGTTCACCGTCGCCCTCGCCGCCACCGTGGCCGTCCTCTGGGTCGTCGGACAGGCCGCGCTCTCCCCGTTCTTCGGCCCCCTCTGCGGACTCCTCGGCATCTGGGTCGCCCTCGGCTACCTCAACTGGCAGCGCCAGAAGCGCATCGAGAAGTTCATCAACCAACTCCCCGAACTCTCCCGCATCCTGGCCAACGCCACCCAGGCCGGCCTCGCCCTGCGCATGGCCCTCAGCCTCGCCGCCGACGAGATGGAGGCCCCGGCCGGCGACGAACTGGAGAAGGTCGCGCAGCAGTTGTCCGTCGGCACCTCCCTCGACGACGCCCTCGGCGAACTCGCCGAACGGCTGCCCTCCCGCGAACTCGTCGTCCTCGTCACCACCCTCGTCCTCGCCAACCGTGCCGGCGGCACCGTCGTCTCCTCCCTGCGCAACCTCACCGAGACCCTGGAGGAGCGCAAGGAGACCCGGCGCGAGGTCCGCACCCAGCTCTCCCAGGTCAGCATGACCGCGTACGCCGTACCCGTCATCGGCGTCGGCTCCCTCCTCCTCATCGACAACATGCAGCCCGGCGCCCTCGACCGCATGACCGGCTCCGGCATCGGACAGGCCGCCGTCGTCGCCGCGTTCGCCCTGTACGTGGTCGGCTTCGCCGTCATCCGCCGCTTCTCCAAGATCGACGTATAGGGACGGCCGCCGTGGAACTCCTCCTCGCCCTCCTCGCCGGCCTCTCCGTCGCCGGCGCCTGCTACGGCGTCCACCTCTACCGCGCCGACGCCCGCCTCCCCGACGACCTCCGGCTCGCCCTGGAGGTCGGCGCCACCCGCACCGGCGCCGTCGACTCCGCCGTCGACCGCCTCGGCATGCGCTGGTCCCCGGCGGTCCTCCGCCTCATGGGCCCTAAACGCGTCAACGCCGTCCGCCGCCGCATCGACCTCGCCGGCAACCCCGGCGGGCTCACCATCGACCGCTACGGGGCGCGCCGCGCCGTCTACGGCTTCCTCGGCGCCCTCGGCGGCCTGCTCATGATCAGCAAGGGCTCGTACCTCACCGCGCTCCTCCTCCTCGCCTTCGGCGCCTTCTGGACCGAGGTCGGCATCTGGTCCGCCGTCCGCATCCGCAAGGACCAGATCGAACGCACCCTCCCCGACTTCCTCGACGTCCTCGCCGTCGTCGTCTCCGCCGGCCTCGGCTTCCGCCAGGCCCTCGAACGCGTCGCCGAGAAGTACGAGGGCCCCTGGGCCGACGAACTCCGCATCACCCTGCGCCAGATGGACATGGGCGTCAGCCGCCGGCAGGCCTTCGACGAACTCCGCCGCCGCAACGACTCCGAACAGGTCGCCCAGTTCGTCACCGCCCTCCAGCAGGGCGAGGAGCTCGGCGCGCCCATCGTCGACACGCTCATCCAGATCGCCAACGACATGCGGCGCACCGACGCCCAGAACGCCCGCCGCAAGGCCGCCAAAGCCGTCCCCAAGGCCACCATGGTGATCACCACGCTCATGGTCCCCGCCACCATGATCCTCCTCGGCGCCGGCCTCTTCCTCGGCACCGGAACCGACTTCGGCACCGTCACGGGCGAGTGATCCGTCCGCCCACTGACATATTCCGCCGAAACCCCTTCGTCCGTGCAACACGATGTGCCACAGTGCCAACTGAGTGTGAGGGAGGTGCACACGATGGGCCCGTCCGCCCCCGACCCGTCCCTCCCACCCGCCGACCCGACCACCCGGGCCCACCCCCGGGCCCCCGGGCCCTGTCCGCCGACCCTCCCGTCGGCGTACCGTGCCCACACGCAGGCGTCTCAACGCGGAGGGGACCACGATGAACGACGCGATGCTCAAAGCCCTGACCAAAGCCCACCTCCACCTCACCGCCCCCCGCACCACCCGCGACCGCGGCCAGACCGCCGTGGAATACCTGGGCATCATCGTGGTGGTGGTGGCGATCGTGATTGCGATCACCGGCACGGACATCGGGACGACGATCATGACGGCGATCAAGAACAAGATTGCCGAACTGACCGGATAGCCGTGCCTGGTCGACGAGTGGGGGACTCGGGCCAGGCGTTCCCCGTCTACATCGCGGTGATCGCGGGCCTGTTGTTCCTCGCATTCGTCTACTTCGCGGTGGGGCAGGCGGCGTCCACCCGCGGCGGCGCGCAGACCGCGGCGGATGCTGCCGCGTTGGCTGCGGCCCAGGACGCCAGAGAGCAGTTGCGAACCGGGTGGCTCGAGGTCATCACCGACCCCCTGCAATGGGACGGGTTCCTCCGGGGTGAGGAGTACGACGTCCCCTCCGCGTGCCAGTCGGCGGCGGACTTCGCCGCTCGGAACGACGCCGATCTCCTGGACGGCCGATGTGATGCCCTGTCCTCGGCGTACGAGGGGTTCAGCGTCACGGTGCGGACGAGGGGCAGCGTGGGCCGCTCGATCGTCCCCGGAACGGAGTCACGGCACGCCACGGCATCCGCGAAGGCCGTGATCGTGCCGAAGTGCTCCTTCCTGCCGCCTCCGGCTCAGCAGACTCCGACTCCTGATCCCGAATCCCCGGATCCCGTACCGACGGAACCCGACGAGGAGCCGGATCCGGAGGAGCAGCCCATCCTCGGTCTGACCTGCGATGGCGAAGACTGGACCGTCGACCCCGAGAACCCGACACTTCCGAGTGCCTCAGATCTGTTCACCGTTCGACTTGCCGGCGACGACGAGTAAAGGAATCACCCTGCATGGATGTTCGGTACGCACGAAAGGGGTTCGCCACCCTCGTGGTCGCGGCGGTGGCGTTCCTGGCGGTCGGTTGCACGACCGAGGGAAGTCCCAAGGAGGACAAGCCGGCATCGAAGACATCCGCGCCCCCCGCGAACGGTGGCCCGTCGCAGACGCAGCCGGCCGAAGAGCCGACGGAGACACTGGCGGTCGCCAAGGGGCAGGACGGGTTCGAGCTGACGATTCATTCCGCGGAGCGCGACGCCGGCGGATTCCTGACGCTCAAGGGGTCACTGAAGAACACCTCCGAGAAGGGACGTGCCGTCCCGGACACCGTGCGGGGTGACGAGACAGAGGTCCTCAAGCACGGCACCTCCCTCGGCGGTGCGACCCTCGTCGACGGCTTGGGGAAGAAGCGGTATTACGTTCTGAGGGACACGGATGGACGGCCGCTGACCACGACAGGGCTGGGGATCGTCTCCGCGGGTGATGCGGTGGACGTGTTCATGCAGTTCCCCGCGCCCCCCGCCTCCACCACCGAGGTGTCCTTTCAGTTGCCGACGTTCGAGCCGGCCACGCTCAAACTGTCCTGAGGTGGCGTGATGACGAAGACGAAGCGCGGGTTCGTGGTGTGGGTGCTGGTGGCGGCGGTGGCGTGGCCGGTGGGGGGGCCGGTGGCGTGGGCGGATGACGGGCCGGGGGCGGCGGGGAGCGCGTCGCCGGCGCCGGTGATCGACGCGGACGCGGCGGGGCTGATGCTGCCGGACGGGGCGACGCTGGCGCCGGCGAAGGTGCTGGACATCAAGCAGATCGTGGAGGAGGAGGGCGGGGAGCAGCGGCGCCAGGACACGAACGTGGACGTGACGTTCGCGCTGCAGGCTGAGGTGCTGTTCCCGAAGAACAGCGCGAAGCTGGGCGCGGCGTCGACGGCGCGGATCGCGGCGATCGCGGCGGAGATCAACAGGATGGGCTCGGGACGGGTCCGGGTGTTCGGGTTCACCGACAACCTGGGGACGTACGAGCACGGGCTGAAGCTGTCGAAGGAGCGGGCGGTCGCGGTGCAGCAGGTGCTGGCGCGGAGCCTGGATCCGGGGACGACGTTCGACATCCGCGGGTACAGCGAGGACTACCCGATCGCCGACAACGGGACGGAGGAGGGGCGGAAGAAGAACCGCCGGGTGGAGATCTCCTTCCCGAGGACCTCCGGCTCGGGCGTGGGAACGAACCCCTAGGCGGAAACGATCGCCTGGGCGGGGACGGTCGCCTGGGCGGGGAGTGGACCGGTGCGGGTACGGACCCCTAGGGCCTGTCGTCAAAATCCCCTCTGCCCCGCGACGCCTGGCACGCGCTCTCGCCGCGCCGGGCGAAAGCGCGAGTACGTCCAGTACGAGCACTTCCCCCCGGCACGCCGAGAGCACGCACCAGACGCCGCGGGGCCGCCCTTCGGGCAACGAGGGGATTTTGACGACAGGCCCTAGGCGCGGGCGGGCCCCTGGCGGGACAGTTCCGTGAGGGCGGTGAGGATCGTGGCGGTCATGCGGTCGGGGTGGTGGAAGACCTCGGTGGCGGTGAAGCGCAGGACGCGGCGGACGGCGGGGCAGGACTGGAGGGCGTTGAAGCGGGCGATGTCGCGTTCGTGGGCGCGGCGGGTGCCGTGGAAGGCGTAGCCCTCGATCTCGACGGCGAGGCCGACGGCGCGGAAGAGGAAGTCGGGGCGGAGGGGGCGGCCGTCGGGGGTGTGGAGCGTGGGCTGGGATTCGGGGAGCAGGGCGGCGTCCCGTATCCGCAGGCGGGCGACGGTCTCGGCGGGGGAGCCGGAGGCGGGTTCGGCCCAGGGGAGCCAGGCGCGGGCGCGGGCGGCGCCGCGGAGGGGTGCGGCGAGTTGGGCGGCGAGGTCCTCGTAGCGGACGAGGGCGTCGCGGCGGACGCCGGCGACGGCGCGGGGGGCGAGCGCGGAGTCGGCGACGACGACGGCGTGGTCGCGGTCGGGGGAGTGCCGTATGAGGTCGGCGACGGTCCGGGCGGGGGTGGTGGTCCGCAGTCCGCGCCGGGTGGTGCGGTCGCCGGGGGCGAGGAGGGCGGTGGTGTGGACGCGGGTGCGGTGGTGGCGGGCGGGGCGGGCCGGCGGCGGGGCCGTGAAGTGCAGCAGGTCCGGTGGGCCGCCGTCGAGTTGTTCGATGCGGTGGAGGCGCGCGGCGGTGCCGTGGCTGCAGACCAGGTCGGGGCGGAGGAGCTGGTGGGCGGTGGCCCTGACGCGCCAGTCGACCTCCTTGCCGGGGGCCGCCCAGGCGCCGCGGCAGATCCGCCGCCAGCCGTCGCGGTGGAGGCGGGAGGTCAGCCGGCCGGGCGGCCAGCCGGCCGCGAGGGCGCGGGCCGTCAGGAGGACCCCGCCCCTGGCGAGGGTCGCCAACTCGTACATACGCGCAACGATCCACGGAAGAGGGACACTTCGCACCCCCTGTGGAAAACCCGGCGAAAGACGTCGTCAGGAATGCGCAAAAGTGGCGGGACGTATCCGCCGGGCAGGAGCATTCTGGACGGATGACGACGACTCCGAGCGAGACGCCGAGCGAGACGCCGAGACAGACTCCGAGCGTGCAGCTGGTCAGTGATCTCGTCACCACGATCCCCGAGTTCCGGGACGCGTACGAGGTCCATGTCTTCCATCAGGGCGGTGTCCAGCCGCACGTGTTCTTCTGGGACGTCGTGCAGGACACGGTCCGTTCGTTCCTCGGCGAGGCGCCGGCGGCGGCGGACTGGCGGCGCACGCTGGCGTTCCTGGAGGAGCAGATCTGCCGTGGTGTGGTCGGGATCGACGAGGTCATCGTCACGTCCTTCCTGGGGGACCTGCCGTCGCCGCACGAGCCGGGGCACGGGATCGTGCAGCAGCTGGGGCCGGTGATGGCGGCGAGGTTCGGCCGCATAAGGCCGCAGGGCTGAGCGCGCGGCGGTGCCGGGATAATCGCTCCATGCCCCGGCCCGTCTTCCTTCCCCGCACCCCCCTGTCCGCAGCCCTCGGCGGCTATGTCGCGGCCCGGCTGATCGGCCTGGTGGTCCTGGCGGTGGCCGCCGCGGCGGCCGGCGAGGACGGGCTGCACCGGCTCAAGGGGCGGTGGGACGCCGTCTGGTACGTCCGGATCGCGGAGCACGGCTACGGGTACGAGGTCACCCTGCCGAACGGCGATGTCCACGCGGACCTGGCGTTCTTCCCGCTCTTCCCGGCGCTGGAGCGGGGGCTGTCGGCGGTGCTGCCGGTGGACGCGGCGACGGCCGGGCTGCTGGTCGCCTGGGGCGCGGGGGTCGCCGCCGCCTGGGGGATCTACCGCTGCGGCGCCGTGGTGGCGGGGGAGCGGGCCGGGGTGCTGCTGGCGGTGCTGTGGGGCGTGTACCCGACGGCGTTCGTGCAGTCGATGGCGTACACGGAGACGCTGTTCACCGCTCTCGCGGCGTGGTCGCTGTACGCGGTGCTGCGCGGGCGGTGGATCCTGGCGGGCGCGTTGTGCGCGGCCGCGGGACTGACCCGGCCGACGGCCGCCGCGCTGATCGCCGCGGTGGGGATCACGGCGGTGGTGACCGTCGTTCGGGAGCGGAGGCTGCCCGCGCGGACGGCGGTGGGGGTGCTGCTCGCCCCGCTGGGCTGGCTGGGGTACGTGGTCTACGTCGGGGTGCGGCAGGGGAGCGCGACCGCCTACTTCGACGTGCAGGCGGCCTGGGGGAACTCGATCGACGGAGGGGTGGCGCTCGCCCGGTTCATCGTGGGGCTGCCGTGGCCGGCGGCGCTGGGGCTGTGCGCGGCGCTGGGACTGCTCGGCTGGCTGGTGGCCCTGTGCGTGCGGCAGGGGCAGCCGCTGCCGCTGCTCGTGTACACGATCGGGGTCGTGTTCGTCTCCCTGGTCGGCGCCGCGTACTTCGGTTCCCGGCCGCGCCTGATGATGCCCGCCTTCGGGCTGCTCCTGCCGCCGGCGGTGGCCCTCGCGCGCGTGCGGACCCGTGCGGTCGTGCCGGTCGTCGCGGGGCTGGCGCTGGCCTCCGCCGCGTACGGCGCCTTCACCCTGCTCGGCTCGGGCCCGCCGTGACGCCGCCCCCGCCCCCGCCCGTGTCCCCGCGCCCGTCTGTGTCCCCGTCCCCGCCCGTGTCCCCGCGCCCGTCTGTGTCCCCGCTCCCGTCCGTGTCCACGCGTACGCGTGCTCCCGGGCGCAGTCCCCAGGCGGCCATCGCGCCCGCCTCGGCTTCCAGGACGTGCCGGCCGCGGGGGCGGATCATGCCGAGCCGGCCGGGCCGCATGGTGACGACGGAGAGGACCGTGAAGGAGCGGTCGAGATAGGCGACGTCGATGGGGAAGCGCATCCCGAAGGTGTGCACGCTGTTCGTCCGCACGATGAGCAGGGCGCCGGTGAGCCCGTCGCGTCCGAGGAGTCCGCGGCGCCGGGCGCGGAGGCCGGCCGCGATCTCCAGTGGCCGGGCCGCTCCGTCGGCCACGGTCAGCGTCCCCGTTCCGTCCACCCATTTCCCCATGCGACAGACCGTAGCGGTCCGGGGACCCTAAGGTCAGGTGCGTGTACCTCGCCCTGATCGCCTTCGCCGCCCTGTGGGGGGCCGCCGTCGGGCTGCTCGTGCCGCGGGCGGCGTACCGGTTCTCGGTGGAGCCGGAGGAGGCGTGGCGGGACCGCTGTCCCGCCGGACATGTGCTGGCCGGGCCGGGCAGGGGCTGGCTCGGCGGACCGGGCCGGCGGGAGTGCGCGACGACCCCCGCCCCGCGCACGGCGTCCGTGGTGACCGCCCTGGCCTGCGCGGCGCTCGCCGCCGCGACCGGCGGGCCGCGGCCCGAGCTGGCGGTCTGGCTCCTCGCCGTGCCCTTCGCCGTTCTGCTCGCGTCGGTGGACGCGCGGGTGCGCCGGCTGCCGGACGAGCTGACGCTGTCGCTCGCCGTGGCGGTCCCGCTGCTGCTGGGTGCGGCCGAGCTGCTGCCGTACGACGCCGGGTCCTGGCGGCTGGCGCTGCTGGGCGGCCCTGCGCTGGGCGGGGCCTATCTGGTGCTGCACCTGATCAGCCCGGGCGGTCTGGGGCGCGGGGACGTGAAGCTGGCGCTCCCGCTGGGCGCCGCGCTCGGCTGGTACGGCTGGGGAGTGCTGTTCAGCGGGGCCTTCGCGGGGTTCCTGTTCGGCGCGGTCTACGGCCTCGGGCTGATGGCGGTGCGGCGGGCCGGGCGGTCCACGACGATCCCGTTCGGGCCGTTCATGCTGGCGGGCGCCCTGCTGGGCCTGCTCCTCGGGGCGTTCACCGCGCTGCCCTGAGCGCCGCGACCGCCCCGGGAAGCCCGCGGGGCGTCAACGCCGGGCCTCTCCCGGACGGTCCCTCGTGGGAGGGACGGAAGTCCGCCGCCACGCCGGGGCGCAAACCCGCCACCAGGGCTCACAGCCCTTGTCCCGCTTGGGATCCGACCGATCCGGCGGTGTTCGTCCGCCGCGCGTGGCGCGCAGGACGACTATCGAAGGGTTATGGTGGAAACCCCCCCTCGGGCCGGTCCGTATCCCCCCCACGGACCGGCCCGTTTTCTTGTCCGGGTCCCCTCGGGGAGGACCCGCCCCCCCCGTGCGGCGTCAGCCCCGGCCGGCCCAGATGTTCGTGCCCTCGGTGTCGACCGCGAACGAGTCGATCTCCCGGAGCTCGTCGGCGGTGAGCGGCGGGGCGGCGAGCGCGGCGACGTTCTCCTCCAGCTGGGCGACGCTGGACGCGCCGATCAGCGCCGAGGTCATCCGCTCGTCGCGGAGCACCCACGACAGCGCCAGCTGCGCCAGGGACTGCCCGCGCCGTCCGGCGATGTCCGCGAGGCCGCGCAGGCGCCGCAGCACCTCGTCGGAGAGCAGGTTCGGGTCGAGGGACTTGCCCTGGGTGGCCCGCGAGCCCTCCGGGATGCCCTTCAGGTACTTGTTGGTGAGCAGCCCCTGGGCGAGCGGCACGAAGGAGATGCAGCCCATGCCGGCCGCCTCCAGCGTGTCGAGGAGGCCGTCGGCCTCGGTCCAGCGGTTGATCATCGAGTACGACGGCTGGTGGATGAGCGGACGGACGCCCATCTCGCGCAGGATCCGCGCGGCCTCGGCGGTCTGCTCGCTGTTGTAGGAGGAGACGCCGACGTAGAGCGCCTTGCCCTGCTGGACGGCGGAGGCCAGGGCCCCCATCGTCTCCTCCAGCGGGGTGTGCGGGTCGAAGCGGTGCGAGTAGAAGATGTCGACGTGGTCGAGGCCCATCCGCTTCAGGGAGGCGTCGAGCGAGGACATCAGGTACTTGCGGGAGCCCCACTCGCCGTACGGGCCGGGGTGCATCTCGTAGCCGGCCTTGGTCGAGACGATCAGCTCGTCGCGGTAGGGCGCGAAGTCCTGGGCGAAGAGCTTGCCGAAGTTCAGCTCGGCGGAGCCGGGCGGCGGCCCGTAGTTGTTCGCCAGGTCGAAGTGGGTGACGCCGAGGTCGAAGGCGCGGCGGAGGATCGCGCGCTGGGTGTCGAGGGCGCGGTCGTCGCCGAAGTTGTGCCAGAGGCCGAGGGAGACGGCGGGGAGCTTGAGGCCGCTGCGGCCCGAGCGGCGGTACTCCATGGCGTCGTAGCGGTCCGCGGAGGCGCGGTACAGGGGGGAATCAGTCACGTATCTCTGCTTATCACGGACTTGTGACCGTCCCGGGCTGGGAGCCCGTCGCCCGTGCGCAGTAGTGTGGCGGCTTGCGGACCGCCGCTGCCTGGCGGACCGCCGGTGCATGGAGGGGTAAAGAACAGTGAACCTGCGCGACCTGGTGTACGGGCTCTACGCACGCCGGGTGGAAGGCCGCCTCGACCACGCCCAGGTGCCCAAGCACATCGGGGTCATCCTCGACGGGAACCGCCGCTGGGCCAAGGCGTCCGGCGGGACCCCCGAGCAGGGGCACAAGGCCGGCGCGGACAAGATCCAGGAGCTGCTCGGCTGGTGCGCCGAGACGGACGTCGAGGTCGTCACGCTCTGGATGCTCTCCACGGACAACCTGAACCGTCCCGAGGAGCAGCTCGTCCCGCTGCTGGGGATCATCGAGAACGCCGTGCGCGCGCTGGCCGCCGACGGCCGCTGGCGGGTGCACCACGTCGGGACGATGGACCTGCTGCCCGCGCGCACCCAGTCGGTGCTGAAGGAGGCCGAGCAGGCCACCCACGCCAACACCGGGATACTCGTGAACGTGGCGGTGGGCTACGGCGGCCGGCAGGAGATCGCGGACGCGGTCCGCTCGCTGCTCCTGGAGCACGCCGACCGGGGGACGAGCTTCGAGGAGCTCGCGGAGATCGTCGACGTCGAGCACATCTCGGAGCACCTCTACACGCGCGGCCAGCCCGACCCGGACCTGGTGATCCGGACGAGCGGCGAGCAGCGCTTGTCCGGATTCATGCTGTGGCAGAGCGCGCACTCCGAGTACTACTTCTGCGAGGTCCACTGGCCGGCCTTCCGGAAGGTCGACTTCCTGCGGGCGCTGCGCGACTACGCCGCCCGGCACCGACGCTACGGGACCTGACGGAAACCGGTCGGAACCGATCATCTCGTGTTCACGAACACGTCGTCATATGCCATGGCATGGCAGCACCGGATCGAGGGCATATCCCTGGTGAAGTGAGCGGCACGGAGACCGCCACCCGGGAGGCCCCTTGCACCAGGACGACCGTGCGGGACACGTACGGGAGAAGCGGAGGGCCGTGGTTCGGCCCGCGCATGGCGGCCTGAGCCCGGTCCCATTCCGCAGCGACACCGGTTCCGTCGCACCCCGACCTCACAGGGGTCTTCCGAGGGGGTCTGTCCTTCCGTGGTGACCAGCACGAAGCGCCGCCTTTCCGACCGGCGCACCTATGTTCTCGACACCAGCGTCCTGCTGGCCGACCCCAACGCCGTCTCGCGGTTCGAGGAGCACGAGGTCGTGCTCCCGATCGTCGTGGTGACGGAGCTGGAGGCCAAGCGGCACCATCCCGAGCTCGGCTACTTCGCCCGGCAGGCCCTGCGCCTGCTCGACGACTTCCGGGTCCGGTACGGACGCCTCGACGCCCCCCTCCCCGTCGGGGAGCTGGGCGGCACCCTGCGTGTCGAACTCAACCATTCCGACCCCGGCGTCCTCCCCGCCGGCTACAGGTTGGGGGACAACGACTCACGGATCCTCGCCGTCGCGCGCAACCTCCAGGCCGAGGGGTACGACGTCACGGTCGTCTCCAAGGACCTCCCGCTCCGCATCAAGGCGTCCTCGGTGGGCCTGCTCGCCGAGGAGTACCGCGCCGAACTCGCCATCACGGACGCCAACGGCTGGACCGGGATGTCCGAGCTGGCGCTCTCCGGCGAGCAGGTGGACCTGCTCTTCGAGCAGAACACGCTGTACGTGCCGGAGGCCGCGGAGCTCCCGGTCCACACCGGCCTCGTGCTCCAGTCGGAGCGCGGCAAGGCCCTCGGACGGGTCACCGCCGACGGGAACGTACGCCTGGTCAGGGGCGACCGCGAGGCCTTCGGGCTGCACGGCCGCAGCGCCGAGCAGCGGATCGCGCTCGATCTGCTCCTCGACCCCGACGTCGGCATCATCTCCATGGGCGGCCGGGCCGGCACCGGCAAGTCCGCCCTGGCCCTCTGCGCGGGCCTGGAGGCGGTCCTGGAGCGCCGTCAGCACCAGAAGGTGATGGTCTTCCGGCCGCTGTACGCGGTGGGCGGCCAGGAGCTCGGGTACCTGCCGGGCAGCGAGTCCGAGAAGATGAGCCCGTGGGCGCAGGCGGTGTTCGACACGCTGTCCTCGGTCGCGAGCCGCGAGGTCATCGAGGAGGTGCTCGGGCGCGGGATGCTGGAGGTCCTGCCGCTCACCCACATCCGGGGCCGCTCCCTCCACGACGCCTTCGTCATCGTGGACGAGGCCCAGTCCCTGGAGCGGAACGTCCTGTTGACTGTTCTGTCCCGTATCGGGGCGAATTCGCGGGTCGTCCTGACCCATGACGTCGCCCAGCGGGACAACCTCCGGGTCGGCCGCTACGACGGAGTCGTCGCCGTGGTCGAGAAACTGAAGGGGCATCCGCTGTTCGCCCACGTCACCCTGACCCGTTCCGAGCGCTCCCAGATCGCCGCGCTCGTGACGGAGATGCTGGAGGACGGCCAGATCTGACCGATTCGTACCCGTTCGCTCGGGTACGGCAGTTGGCGCCGCCCGGCAAAGCGCAGGAGCTTAGCCGGGCGGCGTCGTGCTGTCGCCGGTAACTCCGAAAACACGTGCCCCTGCAGGGGTGTGAGCTTTCACACGCAACACGGAATTGCCTTGCGGTGTCGCCGTCCGGCAAAGTCTTGCTTCCGTCAGGCCCCGCATACGGCACACGTGCACCCTCAGGGGTGCGCACAGCACCGCACAACTCAACAGCCGTCCGCCGTATGCCGCCCACAGCACCACGGGCCCGTGTCTTCAGTGACCCCGTACGTCGGAGACCAGCGCCAGGGGCACGATTTCGCCCGCGTGGTCACCTGTGCGGGCGTGCTGGAAGGAAACCGTGTGAGCCGGATCTCGGTCCGGGGATTCGCGGTGGCTTCGGCCACTGCGGTCACCACCGTCGGCGCCGTCGTGGGCGTTGCGTCGGGTAACGCCGTTCAGCCCTCGGACGACAACTTCGAGGCCACCGCGGCCGACACCACGCTGCTCGCGGACATTCCCGCGGGCGAACAGGCCCAGGTACAGGTCGCGTCCCTCTCGGAGCAGGCCGACGTCCAGGCCGCCGCCGCCGACTCGGTCGCGAAGAAGTCCGCGGAGGAAGCGGCGCGTCTGCGCGCCGCCAAGGACGCCGAGGCCAAGAAGGAGGCGGCCGACAAGGCCGCCAAGGCCGAGAAGGAGCGCAAGGAGGCCGCCGAGCGCGCCAGCCGCGACTCCGTCCGCGACGCCTCCACCTTCTCCGCCCAGGGCTCGTACACCGTGGCCGAGGTCAAGGCGATCGCCCGCCAGATGATCCCGGCCTCGCAGTTCCAGTGCTTCAGCAACATCGTGGACCACGAGTCCAGCTGGAACTACCGCGCCACCAACGCCTCTTCGGGCGCCTACGGCCTCGTGCAGGCCCTGCCGGGCTCGAAGATGTCATCGGCCGGCGCCGACTGGCAGACCAACCCGGCCACCCAGATCAAGTGGGGCCTCAGCTACATGGACGGCCGCTACGGCAGCCCCTGTGGCGCCTGGTCGTTCTGGCAGGCCAACCGCTGGTACTAGTACCCGCGCGCTCAACCTCGGGGAGCCCCTCGCCGTCCTACGGTGAGGGGCTCCTTCCGTGTAGGTTCGAAGGTCCCATGGGCATCGCGGGGGCGCGAGCGGGCAGGCGTCACGGGGAAGCACCACAGGAAGAACCGGCGGGGGAAGAGGAAGAAGAGATGTCGAGAGTGCCAGGGTGGCTGAACCGGCTGGGCGAGAGCCTGAGCCGCATGGGTGAACGCCTCGACGAGCGCAGGGCCGAGGCGGAGCGCGACGATCCGCTCGGCCCGTCCTACGAGGCCCCGGAGAAGACGCCCGACGACGCCCCGAAGGGCGCCGCACCCGTCCCTCCGGCGCCCGAGAGCGACCCCGACACCGCGCCGCCCCTGCCGGAGACCGCGGACACCGCCGCGGAGCCGGGCCGGTCCGTGCCCGCACCCCCCTCGTACGCGCCGGCCGTCGCCGCCCGGCCCGACCCGGTCGCCGCCATCCCGTGGGGGATGCGCGTCGCGGCCGAGGCCAGCTGGCGCCTGCTCGTCTTCGCCGGCACGGTCTGGGTGCTGATGAAGGTGATCAGCTCCGTCCAGCTGGTCGTCCTCGCGTTCGTCGCCGCCCTCCTCGTCACCGCCCTGCTCCAGCCCACCGTCGCCATGCTGCGCCGCAAGGGCCTGCCCCGCGGGCTCGCCACCGCCGTCACCGCCGTCTCCGGCTTCGTCGTGATGGGCCTGGTCGGCTGGTTCGTGGTCTGGCAGGTCATGGACAACATCGACAACCTGTCCGACCGCGTCAGGGACGGCATCGAGGAGCTCAAGCGAGGGCTCCTCAACAGCCCCTTCCACGTGACCGAACAGCAGATCAACGACATCGCCAAGAACCTCAGCGACACCATCGGGGCCAACGCCGAGCAGATCACCTCGGCCGGACTCCAGGGCGTCACCGTCGTCGTCGAGGCGATCACCGGCATCCTGCTCGCGATGTTCTCCACGCTCTTCCTGCTCTACGACGGGAAGAAGGTGTGGGAGTGGACGCTCAAGCTCGTCCCCGCCCAGGCCCGGCCGGGCGTCGCCGGCGCCGGCCCGCGCGCCTGGCGCACCCTCACCGCCTACGTGCGGGGCACGGTCCTGGTCGCCCTCATCGACGCCGTCTTCATCGGCCTCGGACTCTGGTTCCTCGACGTGCCGATGGCCGTGCCGCTCGCCGTCTTCATCTTCCTCTTCGCCTTCATCCCGCTGGTCGGTGCCGTTGTCTCCGGCGCCCTCGCGGTCGTCGTCGCCCTCGTCACCAACGGGCTCTTCACCGCCCTGATGGTGCTCGTCGTCGTCCTCGCCGTCCAGCAGATCGAGGGCCACGTCCTCCAGCCCTTCATCCTGGGCCGGGCCGTCCGCGTCCACCCGCTCGCCGTCGTCCTCGCGGTCGCGGCCGGCGGTCTGACCGCCGGCATCGGCGGCGCCGTCGTCGCGGTCCCGCTGGTCGCCGTCGCCAACACGGTGGTCGGCTATCTGCGGGCGTACAGCACCGAACAGGCCCTGCGCAGCTCCCCGGAGCCGCGCGGGGCGACCGCCTTCGAGGTGGCCCCGACGCCCGCTCCCGGCTCGCTCGCCGCCAAGGCGGACGGCAGGTGATCTCCGAGCCGGAGCTCGTGGGCGGGACGGGGTTCGACGCCCCGGAGGTGCTCACCGAGACCCCGCCGCCCCGTCCTCCGCGCCCCGGCCGGCCCTGGCTGTGGGCCGTCGGCGGGGCGGCGGTGGCCTCGGCGGTGTGGGCCGGCGGGCTCTACGTGTATCAGCAGCAGCGGGACACCGGTCCCGACCTGCGGGGATACCGCCCCGTGGAGGACCTCTGCAAGGTCGCCGGACTGAAGGCGCTCGGCGCCGCACTCGGCAAGCGGGTCGACACCGGCGTCAGTCCCTTCGTCGACGGACCGGCGCTCAGCGAGTCCACGTGCCACATCACCTTCGGGCGGGTGGACACCGGCCCGTCCGTCTCGGTCACGTACACCCTCCACAAGGTGACCGACCCCGGGCCGGAGTTCGCCATGAGGGCGGAGCAGTTCGGTGTCCTGCAGAGGATCGAGGGCGTCGGCGAGGAGGCGTTCTTCGACGACGGGGGCGGAGAGGGCGGCACGCTGCGGATCCTCGACGGCCAGGCCGAGATCCAGCTCCAGATCTACACCCAGCGAGACGTCCAGGTGAACGGCAAGCCGGTCGACACCGGACCGCCCGTCGACCTCACCGGGATCGACGTGCCGATGACCCAGGACGCGCTCGCGCTCATGAAGGCGCTCCGGACGTGACGGAAGGGCCCCCGGGGTGTGTCACCCCGGGGGCCCTTCTCGTACGGCGCCGCCCCGACTACTCGGCGAGGACCGCTTCCGCGTCCAGCGTGACGCCGACCGCCTGGATCACCGCGGCGATCTTGACGGCCTCCTGGATGGTGGCGCGGTCGACACCGGCCTGGCGCAGGACCTGCTCGTGCGAGTCCAGGCACTGGCCGCAGCCGTTGATCGCGGAGACGGCCAGCGACCACAGCTCGAAGTCGACCTTCTCGACGCCCGGGTTGCCGATGACGTTCATCCGCAGGCCGGCGCGCAGCGTCCCGTACTCGGGGTCCGACAGCAGGTGCCGGGTCCTGTAGAAGACGTTGTTCATCGCCATGATCGCGGCGGCGGACTTGGCGGCCTGGTACGCCTCGGGCTTCAGGTTGGCCTGCGCCTCGGGCTCGAGCTCCCTGAGCACCTTCGGCGAGCGCGAGGCGATCGCGCAGGCGAGGACGGTGCCCCACAGCTGCTGCTGCGGGAGGTCGCTGTTGCCGATGACCGAACCGAGGTTCAGCTTCAGGTCCTTGGCGAAGTCGGGTATGGCGGACTTCAGTTCGTCGAGAGCCATGTCGGATCGCCCTTACTCGCCCGCGAGGAGGGCGGCGGCGTCGAGGGTGCCCTCGCCCTTGTTCCAGTTGCACGGGCACAGCTCGTCGGTCTGCAGGGCGTCGAGGACCCGCAGGACCTCCTTGGGGTTACGGCCGACGGAACCGGCGGTCACCATGACGAACTGGATCTCGTTGTTCGGGTCCACGATGAAGACCGCGCGCTGGGCGAAGCCGTCCGCGCCCTGGACGCCGCAGTCGCTCATGAGCTCGTGCTTGGAGTCGGCCAGCATCGGGAAGGGCAGGTCACGCAGGTCGGCGTGGTCCTTGCGCCAGGCGTGGTGCACGAACTCGGAGTCGCCGGAGACACCGAGGATCTGGGCGTCGCGGTCGGCGAACTCGTCGTTCAGCTTGCCGAAGGCGGCGATCTCGGTGGGGCAGACGAAGGTGAAGTCCTTCGGCCAGAAGAACACCACGCGCCACTTGCCCTCGTAGGCCTTGTGGTCGATCTGCTCGAACTCCTTGCCGCTCTCCAGCGACACGCAGGCGGTCAGGTCGTAGGTGGGGAACTTGTCACCGACAGTGAGCACGCGCTCTCCTTGCACAGCAGGAAGGGTCCCTTTTGGGGGCTTCCATGGGGGGTTGGACGAGAGCCAGCATGGCACGGAGTGCATTGATCAGTGAAATAGCTAGAGTGGTTCGTGTTGATCGAAGGTGGTTATCAGTGGCGTCCCCGTACAGTCCCCCGCACTCCCCGCACCGCGGCAAGCAGCCGAGCCTTTCCCAGCTCAGGGCCTTCGCGGCGGTGGCCGAGCATCTGCACTTCCGCGATGCCGCGGCGGCCATCGGCATGAGCCAGCCCGCGCTCTCGGGCGCGGTTTCGGCTCTCGAAGAGGCACTCGGTGTCCAGCTCCTCGAGCGTACGACGCGCAAGGTGCTGCTCTCGCCCGCCGGGGAGCGGCTCGCGGTGCGCACGAAGGTCGTCCTCGACGCGGTGGCCGAGCTGCTGGAGGAGGCGGAGGCCGCCCAGGCGCCGTTCACCGGCGTGCTGCGGCTCGGGGTCATCCCCACCGTCGCGCCGTACCTGCTGCCGACCGTGCTGCGGCTCGTCCACCGGCGCTACCCCGAGCTGGACCTCCAGGTCCACGAGGAGCAGACGTCCTCGCTCCTGGAGGGGCTCGCGGCCGGGCGGCTCGACCTGCTCCTGCTCGCCGTCCCCCTCGGTGTGCCCGGCGTCACCGAACTGCCGCTCTTCGACGAGGACTTCGTGCTCGTCACCCCGCAGGGTCATCCGCTGGCCGGCCGCGACGACATCCCGCGCGAGGCGCTCCGCGAACTGCGGCTGCTCCTCCTCGACGAGGGCCACTGCCTGCGCGACCAGGCTCTCGACATCTGCCGCGAGGCCGGCCGCACGGACGGCGCCGAGGTCACCACGACCGCCGCCGGACTCGCCACCCTGGTGCAGCTGGTGGCCGGCGGACTCGGCGTGACCCTGCTGCCGCGCACCGCCGTCACCGTGGAGACCGCCCGCAACACCGCCCTGTGGACCGGACTGTTCGCCGAGCCGGCGCCCTCGCGGCGGATCGCGCTCGCCATGCGGACGGGCGCGGCCCGGCACGCCGAGTTCGAGCAGCTGGCCGAGGCGCTGCGGGAGGACATGCGCGGGCTCCCCGTACGGGTGCTGGGCGCCGGCTCCTGAGCGGCGGCCGGGGCCCGGACCGGCGGGAGACGGGGGCGGGCGGCGGCTCCTGAGACCCCCCGGTGTCAGGAACCGCCGCCCACCCTCGTACATCCGCCCGGAGGGTTACTCCGTGCGCAGCCCGTCCGCCCGCATCAGCCGCCACAGGACGGGCAGGCTGAGCAGGGTCACGGCCGCGATCAGGCCGAGGCCGATCCCGACGACGGGCAGGAACGCCCACCAGTCCTGGACCTCCTGGCCGCTCGTCCGCAGCAGGACGACCCCGAGACCGAGCCCGCCGGCCACGGACAGGACCAGGCCGAGGGCGATCGGCACCGCCGTCTGCCAGAGCACCGACCAGCTCAGGGTGGAGCGCCGGGTGCCGAAGGCGACCAGCGAGGACAGCAGCCGCTTGCGGTCGCGGAGCTGCTCCAGGGTCGCCACCAGGAGCGAGGCCGCCACCAGGAGCATCGTCAGGGTGGAGCCGACCAGGATGCCGGTGCGGACGCTGCCGAACGCCGCGTCCCGCTGGGTGTCGGCCAGGGTGCGCACCCAGGCCGTCGGGTCGATGGCCGCAGCCGTGTTCCGCACGCGGTCGGCGGCGTCGGGCACCGCCGGGTCGAGGCGGACCATGGCCTGCGCGTCAGGCTCGTCGAGCCGCATGGCGTCGATCGCCGACGGGGTGGCGAGGACGCCGTACTGGTACATGCCCGTCGGGTCGGGGCGGGAGTCCACGATCCGCGCGCCGGCGGGGATGCGCCACTGCGGCACCGGGGTGTCCCCGGCGCGCCGCGGCTCGCTCGGGTGCGGATGCGGGTCCCGCAGGGCGACCAGGGAGCCAGGCCGGGCGGCGCGGGTGACGAAGGTGTCGGGGGGAGCGCCCTGCGCCCCGTGCGCGAGGAGGACGAAGACGTCGCCGTCCCGGCAGGAGGGCAGGGAGGCGAACTCCCCGAGGGAGGCGCAGTCGCCGACCCGCAGCGAGGCCATGGGGGCGTACTCCTCGCCGCCCTTCAGGGGGCCGGGCCGCCACACGTGCGACTCGACGATGCCGATCACGCCCGTGACGCCCTCGGTCCGCTCGAAGCGGGCGATCATCCGGCGGGCGTCGTCGGCGTCCCGGGCCGCGGCGCCGACCGCGATCTGCGCGCGGGAGGTGTCCTCGCCGGTGAGCTGGGTGAAGTCCTGCTCCATCGCCTGGAAGAGCATCTGGAGGGCGATCGCCCCGGTCGCCGCGACGACGATGCCGCTGACGGCGCGGGCCGCGGTCCCGCTGCTCAACTGGAGCCGGCGGACGGCGAGCTGCCAGGCCACCGGGCCGGCGTGCAGCCGCTTCACCCCGGCCTCGACGAGCCACGGCAGCAGCGTGGTGAGGCCGATCAGGGCGAGCGTGGTGCCGGTGGCGACCCCGACGGTGTCGATGTCGGTGTCGGTGACGTGGACGTCCCCCATGAGGGGGACGAGGAGGGCCGCGCCGGACGCGAGGAGCAGCAGCCGCCACCAGAGCCGGCGGCGGCGCGGCGGCGCGGTCCTGACGACGCCGAGCGGCTCGATCGCCACGCCGCGCAGCGCGAAGAGGCTGACCACGACGGAGGCGACGGGGACGGTGAGGAGGACGAGTGCCGCGAGCGCGGGCATCGGGACGACGTCGGACGGATAGGCGTTGACGTCCCAGATGGTGAACGCCCCGGCGAACTGCCTCGCCACGGCGAAGAGCCCGAGGCCGGCCAGCAGGCCGAGGAGCGCGCCCGCGAGGGACTCGCCGGCCGCGATGCGGCGGGTCATGGCGGTGTCCGCGCCGACCAGCCGGAGCGCGGCGAGCCGCCGGTCGCGCTGCTCGCCGCCGAACCGTACGGCGGTGGCGATGAAGACGAGCACCGGGAGGAGCAGGACGACGCAGGCGACGGCGACGAGCAGGAGCAGGAAGGCGTTCAGCGGCTCCTCGGGCACGGACCAGCCGTAGCGGGCGCCGCGCCCGTCGAAGTTCTCCGTGTCCAGGAAGTCGACGTGGGCGACGTACCGCAGCTCGGCGGGGCCGATGAGGCCGGCCGGGCCGATGGTCCCGGACACCTTGTAGGGGAGCCGTTCCCTGAGCAGTGCCCCCTCGGGGGAGTCGAGCAGCTCGCGCAGGGCGGGGGAGACCAGCATCTCGCCGGTCGCGGGGAACAAGGCCGCGCCGGGCGGGAGGGGCGGGGCGTCGCCCTCGGGGCGCAGCAGCAGTCCGCTGACGACGTCGTCCCGGTAGCCGGTGGTCTGGGTGAGGTGGAGGAAGCTGTCCGGCCGGGGTCCTTCGACGGACTCGCTGCCGTCGACGGCGCGGACGGACTCCCGCACCTCGCGCTGGAAGAGCATGTTCGGGAAGGAGGCGGCGAGGAGCAGCAGGGCCACGCCGAAGCCGACGCCGGTGGCGGTCAGCAGGGTGCGGAGCAGGCCGGAGCGGCCGCCGGTGACCGCGAACCGGGCTCCGAGGGCCAGGTCGCGGGCCCAGGTGCGGAGCGTCATGCGGCCCACTCCGCGTCCCGTACCGAGCCGTCCCGTACGACGACCTCGCGGTCGGAGTAGGCGGCGACCCGGGCCTCGTGGGTGACGAGGACGACGGCGGCGCCGGTGTCCCGGGAGGCGTCGGTGAGCATCCGCATGACGCGCTCGCCGTTGAGGGAGTCGAGGGCGCCGGTCGGTTCGTCGGCGAAGATCACCCGCGGGGCGGTGACGAGCGCGCGGGCGACGGCGACGCGCTGGCCCTGGCCGCCGGATATCTCGCCGGGGCGCTTGCCGGCGGTGTCGTCGACCTCCAGGCGGGCCAGCCACTCGACGGCCCGGGCTTCGGCGGCCTTGCGCTTCTCGCCGTTGAGGCGGAGCGGCAGGGCGACGTTCTCGGCGCAGGTCAGCTCGGGGACGAGCTGGCCGAACTGGAAGACGAAGCCGAAGTCGGTGCGGCGCAGGGCGCTGCGGGCGGTGTCGGAGAGGGCGGTCAGTTCGCGCCCGTCGTAGGTGATGGTCCCCGCGTCGGGGCGGACGATGCCGGCCAGGCAGTGCAGGAGGGTGGACTTGCCGGAGCCGGAGGGGCCCATGACGGCGACGACCTCGCCGGCCCGGAGGGAGAAGTCGGCGCCCGCGAGCGCGGGGGTGGGTCCGTAGGTCTTGCCGAGGCCGGTGGCCCGGAGCAGGGGGGTGGCGGTCATCGGCGGATCTCCTCGGCGAGCCGGTCGAGGCGGGCGGCGGTCAGTTCCAGCCAGCGCAGGTCGGCTTCCAGGTGGAAGAGCGCGTGGTCGCAGATCAGCTGGTCGGCGAGGTCGCCGTCCTTCTTGCGGCGGGTGAGCTCGCGCATCAGGCGCAGGTGCTCGGCGCGCTGGGTGTCGAGGAGGTCGGCGGCTCCGCGGCCGGTGAGCAGGGCCAGGACGACCTTGGTGTAGAGCGTCGACTGGAGGTACGGCTCGGGCTTCTCGGGGGTGGCGAGCCACTGGGCGACGTCGGTGATGCCGGCGTCGGTGATGGCGTAGCGCTTGCGCTCGGGGCCGCCTCCGGCCTCGATGCCGTCGACGACGACCAGCCCGTTCTTCAGGAGCCGGGACATGGTCGAGTAGACCTGGCCGTAGTGGAGCGGCCGGTCGTGGCCGAACTTCTCGTCGAAGGCGCGCTTGAGGTCGTAGCCGTGGCGCGGGCCGGACTCCAGGAGCCCCAGCAGGGTGTGACCGATGGACATGCCTCCACTCTACACAGTGTGTATACGTCGCGTGTATAGCTCGCGACGGCCACCCCGGAGGTGGTTCCTCCGCTTTTTGGTGTGTGCGGACGGCGCAACCATCCGGTCCGCCGGAGCGTCGGTTCCCCTGGGGACAGGTGCTGATTCTCACGTCATGAAAAGACGTGATCGGTTGTCCTTTGTCCGCCTCGTCGGTGTTAGCTTGCTGAGCTGATCCGGCGTGGACGACAGAGCGCCGAGGCGCCACACGAACACGACGAGCGGAGCGACAGGACCCATGGGCCGACCCGACCAGAGCAAGGCGAAGAAGCGCGGCATACGCCGCTTCTTCTCCTGGAAGAAGCTCCTGGGCACCTTCTTCGTGTGCTGCCTGCTCGCCATGGGCGCCCTGTACGTCGTCTACCTCATGGTCCCGGTGCCCTCGGCCAACGCCGAGGCGACGATGCAGAGCAACATCTACAAGTACTCCAACGGCAAGATCCTCGCCCGCACCGGCGAGATCAACCGCGAGATCGTCGGCCTGGAGAAGATCCCCGAGAAGGTCCAGAAGGCCTTCGTCGCCGCCGAGAACAAGTCCTTCTACCGGGACAACGGCGTCGACATCAAGGGCACCACCCGCGCCGCCTGGTCCACCCTCACGGGCAAGGGCAAGCAGGGCGGCTCGACGATCACCCAGCAGTACGTCAAGAACTTCTACCTGAGCCAGGACCAGACGGCGACCCGCAAGCTCAAGGAGATGGTGATCGCCCTCAAGGTCGACCGCCAGACCTCCAAGAGCGACATCCTCGCCGGCTACATGAACACCAGCTACTACGGCCGCAGCGCCTACGGCATCCAGGCCGCCGCCCGCTCGTACTACGGCGTCGACGCGACCCAGCTCACCACCGCCCAGGGCGCCTACCTCGCCTCGCTGCTCCAGGCGCCCAACCAGTACGACTGGACCTCCGCGAGCACCACCGGCCGCAAGCTCGTCGAGGAGCGCTGGAACTACGTCCTCGACAACATGGTCGGCGAGGGCTGGCTCTCCCCCTCCGAGCGCGCCGGGATGAAGTTCCCCGTGCCGCAGAAGCCCAAGCCCGCCCCCGGCATGGAGGGACAGACCGGCTACATCGTCGAGGCCGCCAACCAGGAGCTGGTGCGCCAGGGCGTCAGCGAGGAGGACATCAAGGCCGGCGGCTGGACGATCACCCTCAACATCGACGAGAAGAAGCAGAAGGACCTCGTCAAGGCAGTCGGCAAGCAGCTGGAGGCCAAGCTCGACCGCAAGGGCGACAAGAAGCAGGCCACCGTCCAGGCCGGCGCGACCTCCGTCGACCCGAAGACCGGCGCGGTCGTCGCGATGTACGGCGGCGTCGGCGCCACCGAGCACTGGATGTCCAACGCCACCCGCCGCGACTACCAGCCCGCCTCCACCTTCAAGCCGATCGTCCTCGCCTCCGCCGTCGACAACAGCGCGGTCACCCAGGACGGCCGGCGGATCGGCCTCGGCACGGTCTACGACGGCAACAGCCGCCGCCCCGTCGTCGGCAGCGACATCCCCTTCGCCCCGGAGAATGAGGACGACGACGACTACGGCCCCGTCACCGTCCAGAAGGCCACCAACAGCTCGATCAACTCGGTCTACGCCCAGATGATCGTCGACGTCACCCCGGCCAAGGCGAAGAAGACCGCCCTCGCCCTCGGCATGAAGGACGGCAGGGACTTCCCCGAGAGCCCCGCCATCTCCCTCGGCACCATGGGCGCCTCGACCATGGACATGGCCGGCGTCTACGCCACCCTCGACAACCACGGCCGGAAGGTCACCCCGACCCTGGTGAAGAAGGCCGCGCACCGGGACCGCACCGTCGAGCCGGTGAAGGCCATCGGCGACCAGGTCATCTCCCGCGAGGCCGCCGACACCGCCACCCAGGCCATGACGGGCGTCGTCCGCAACGGCTCCGGCTTCCGCGCCGCCGGCGACTACGAGGCCGCCGGCAAGACCGGCACCTCCGAGAACAACCGCTCCGCCTGGTTCGTGGGCTACACCCCCGAACTCGTCACCGCCGTCGGCCTCTTCGGCGAGGACGCCAAGGGCAACCAGGTCACCCTCACCGACACCATCAACCCGGGCCGGGCCAACGGCGGCCGCACGCCCGCCGAGATCTGGGGCGACTACACCGAGCGGGCCCTGAACGGCGGCTCGGACGCCTCCTTCGACCTGGAGACCGACGGCGCCGCCCCGGACGGCACCCTGCCGGACCCCACGCCCACCACCGAGGCCCCCGACGACGAGCCCACCGAGACGCCGACCACGGCCTCTCCCGGCCCGACGACCCCGTCGACCCCCACGGCCACCACGCCGCCGGAGCCGACGCGCGACCCGGTCACCACGCCGCCGGAGCCCACGCAGGACCCGACGACCGGCGAGCCCTCCCCGCCGCCGTCCATCGAGCCGCCGGACGCCGGCGCCGACCCCGTCCGGGGCGTCGACGGCAGCAGGTAGGACACCACCGACGGCGAAGGCCGGACCCCCGCCCGGGGGTCCGGCCTTCGCCGTCGTACGGGGCCTTTGCCCCCTGCCGGGGACGGAACGCTCAGGTGCGGGTGGACAGTTCGAACCAGACGACCTTGCCGCCCGAGAGCCGGGTCGCACCCCACCGCCGGGCCAGCCGGTTCACCAGGAACAGGCCGCGCCCGCCCTCGTCGGTGTCCCGCGCCCGCCGCTGCCGGGGCAGCTGCGGAGAGTCGTCGCCGACCTCGCAGCGCAGCACGTCCGTCCGCAGCAGCCGCAGGGTCACCGGCCGCTCCGCGTACCGCACGGCATTCGTCACGACCTCGCTGATCAGCAGCTCGACCGAGTCCGTCAGCTCCTCCAGGTCCCACCGGGCCAGCGCCCGCCGGGCCAGCCGACGGGCCCGCCCCGGGGCCGCGTCCTCCGGTTCCAGGAACCAGTACGCCACGTCGCTCGGCGCGATCCCGTCGAAGCGGGCCGCGAGGAGCGCGATGTCGTCGTCCCGGTCACCCGGACCCAGCATGTCCAGCACGTCGTCGCAGAGCGCCTCCAGGGGCGGCGAGTGGTCCGGGCCGGTCAGCTGCGCGGTCGCCGCCAGGCGCTCCCGCAGCTGCTCGATCCCGGTCCACACGTCCCGCAGCCGGGACTCGACCAGACCGTCCGTGTAGAGCAGCAGGGTGGCACCCGCGGGGGCGTCCAGCTCCACCGCCTCGAAGTCGACCCCGCCCACCCCGATCGGGGCGCCGGGCGGCACGCGCAGCACCTCGGCGCGCCCGCCCAGGTGGAGCAGTATCGGCGGCGGATGGCCCGCGTTGGCGACCGTGATCCGGTGCGAGACCGGGTCGTACACCGCGTACATGCAGGTCGCCATCCGGTCCTGGCCGAGGCGCTGCGCCTGCTCGTCCAGGTGGTGCAGCACCTCCTGCGGCGGCAGGTCGAGCCCGGCCAGCGTCTGCGCGGTGGTGCGCAGCTGGCCCATGATCGCCGCCGAGGTCATGGAGTGGCCCATGACGTCGCCGACGACCAGCGCGACCCGGCTGCCGGGCAGCGGGATCGCGTCGTACCAGTCGCCGCCCACCCGGGCCGTCTCCGCCGCCGGGAGATAGCGCGAGGCCAGCTTCACACCGGTCGGCTGCGGCAGCGAGTCCGGCAGCATCGTGCGCTGGAGTTCGTCCGCGATGTACGCCTCACGGCCGTACAGCACCGCCTTGTCGATGCCGAGCGCCGTGTGCGTCGCCAGCTGCGCCGCGACCAGCAGGTCGTTCGGCTCGAAGCCGGCCCGCTCGGGGCGGCGCAGGAAGACGGCCGCGCCGATCACCCGGCGCCGCCCGCGCAGCGGCGCGAGGACCGCGCGCAGCCCGCCGGGCAGCGGATGGTCGGGGCCGAGCAGCTCGCCCAGCGCCGTCTTGGCGGCGGCGGAGTCGCCGAAGACCGGCCGCACCCCGCGCAGCACCTCGGCCAGCGCACCGCCGGACCGCACCTCGCAGAGTTCGGCCGCGGGGGTCGGATCCGGATCGGGCACGAGGACCAGCTCCTCGCCCTCCAGATCGCTTAACCGCAGCCGGTCCGTGCGCCGCAGCCGCAGCACGAACGGCGCCACCGGGCGCTCGTCGCCCACCGGCAGCGGGTCGCGCAGGTAGACCAGGATCTCGTCGGAGAAGGTCGGCACGCTGGCCCGGCACAGGCCGAGCACGATCTCGTCCAGGTCGATGCCGCGGGCGATCCGCCGGGTCGCGGCGCCGACGAACCGCAGCCGGTCGCCCTCGCGCCGGGCGGCGGTGTCCCCGCTCCGGACGCCGCCGGGCGGCTGCGCGGCGACCGCGACGGCCACCGCTCCCGTGCCGCCAGGGGAGCCGGGGGGCCGGGGCGTGCCGGGGGAGGGGGGTGTGCCGGTGCCCGGGGCGCCGCCGCCGGCGGGCGCCGCGGGGCCGGACACGGCCGGCGTCTCCGCACCGGGGGCGGGGGCCGCCCGCCCCGCCGGTCCGCCCGGCTGGGCGGGCACGTCGGAGGGCAGGCCGGCCGCCTCCTGGCGAGGGCGCGCGCGTTCCTGCGGCCGGGCAGCCAGGGGCTGCCGGCCTTCGTGGGAGGTGGGATGCTCCGTCACGCGTGGGGTTCCGTCCGTCCGGGCCGGTGGTGCGATGCACTCGCTCTTCTCGCCGATGCCGCGCCTTCGCCGGGGATAAACCCCTCGTATGCAGCGGATGTGGACGTTCCGCGAGCTGCGGCAACGGCAGGGGTCGGAACACCCGGGCAGACGTCCGGCACTGCTCTCCCCCTCGTGGATGACTTGCGGTCAGGTCCTGCGCCGTACTGAGTCGTTGACGTGCCGTGAGGTCGGTCCGACGGACTGTCCGATCCGCTTCTGCCGTGCGGAGGACGATCCTACGTTTGAACCCCGGGGGCGCATCAAGGGTCTCACGACGCCGTGTGCGCCGGGGTGCGGTCCCAGTCGGCCGGCAGCTCCGGGACCTTCCACGCCGGATCGGGCCGCCAGTCCTCCCAGCCGTCCGCGAACGGCGCGCCCCACTCCCGGATCCGCTCCACCGCCCGCCGCCCGGCGGTCCGCACCCGCGCGGCCTGCGCGGTTCCCATCAGGCCGGACCGCTGGGCCTGCGCGAACTCGTCCTCGTCCCGCCACAGCCAGCTGCGGTCGGGGTAGACGGAGATGTCGAGGAAGTGGTCCTCGGAGTCGACGCCGCCGGACCAGCGGACCCGCGGCTCCTCCAGGTTCACGTACCAACTGCGGAAGCGCCATCCGCGCTCCCAGAACAGCCACACCGACCACGGCTCGCCGGGTCTCGCCAGCTTCAGCACCCCGGTGCCGGCCCAGCGGGCGCGTTCCGTGGTGCGCGGGGCCGTGTAGCGGGTGGCGAGCGGTTCGTCGTGGACCGGCGTGCCGTCGGCGAGGACGGGGCGGACGCACTCGGTGCCGGGCGCCATCCAGACCGCGAGGAGCTCGGGCGTGTCCTGGACGACCGTCACCGGCCGGCAGATGTGCACCTCTCCGGTGCCGTTGCCGCGGTAGCGCCAGAGGATGTGCTCCCCCGGCGCCCAGTGCTGGGAGCCGCCCGATCCTGTCATGCGCAGATCTTAGGGGCGCGCTCCCACGGCCGCTGCGGTACGGGTCACGGTTGAGTCAGCCGTGACACCGGTCACGGGTGGGTCATGCGCAGCACGTCGAGGGCCTCGTCGAGCTGCTCGACGGTGAGGTCGCCCCGCTCGACGTAGCCGGACTCGATGACCACCTCGCGGATGGTCTTCCGTTCGGCGAGGGACGTCTTCGCGACCTTGGCGGCCTCCTCGTACCCGATGTACTTGTTGAGCGGGGTGACCACGGAGGGCGAGGACTCCGCGTACTCCCGGGCGCGTTCGACGTTGGCGGTGATGCCGTCGACCGTCCGGTCCGCCAGCAGCCGGGAGGCGTTGGCGAGGAGGCGTACGGACTCCAGGAGGTTCTTGGCCATCACCGGCAGCATCACGTTGAGCTCGAAGTTCCCGGCGGCGCCGGCCACGGCGACCGTGGTGTCGTTTCCGGTCACCTGGGCGGCCACCATCAGGACGGCCTCGGGGATCACCGGGTTGACCTTGCCCGGCATGATCGAGGAGCCGGGCTGGAGGTCGGGGAGGTTGATCTCGGCGAGGCCGGTGCGGGGGCCGCTGGCCATCCACCGCAGGTCGTTGGCGATCTTGGTGAGGGAGACGGCGAGGGTGCGGAGCTGCCCGGACGTCTCGACCAGGCCGTCCCGGGCGCCCTGGGCCTCGAAGTGGTCGCGGGCCTCGGTCAGCGGCAGGCCGGTCGCGCGGGCGACCTCGGCGATGACGGCGGCCGAGAAGCCGGCCGGGGTGTTGATGCCGGTGCCCACCGCCGTGCCGCCGAGGGGGAGTTCGGCGAGCCGGGGGAGCGCGCCGCGCAGCCGCTCGACGCCGTACCTGACCTGGGCCGCGTAGCCGCCGAACTCCTGGCCGAGGGTGACCGGCGTGGCGTCCATCAGGTGGGTGCGGCCGGATTTCACCACCGTCGCGAATTCGGCCGATTTTCGCTCCAGCGCGGCGGCCAGGTGGTCGAGCGCGGGGATCAGGTCGTGGGTGACGGCGCCGGTGGCCGCGATGTGGATGGAGGAGGGGAAGACGTCGTTGGACGACTGCGAGGCGTTCACGTGGTCGTTGGGGTGGACTTCGCGCCCCTCGGGGAGCCGCTCGGTGGCGAGGGTGGCGATGACCTCGTTGGTGTTCATGTTGGACGAGGTGCCGGAGCCCGTCTGGAAGACGTCCACGGGGAAGTGGTCGTCCCAGCGCCCTTCGGCGACCTCGGCGGCGGCCTCGGCGATGGCCCGGGCGCGGTCCTCGTCGATCACGCCGAGCTCGGCGTTGACCGTGGCGGCGGCGGCCTTGATCCGGGCCAGTGCCTCGATGTGGGCGCGTTCCAGCCGCTGGCCGGAGACGGGGAAGTTCTCCACCGCCCGCTGGGTCTGGGCCCGCCACTTGGCGTGGGCGGGGACCCTCACCTCACCCATCGAGTCGTGTTCGATCCGGTAGCCGTCTGCGTCGTTCATGTCCTCAACCTCCTACAAAAGATGAGCACTTGTCTTGTTCGATGTATTCCCAACACGCGTACCGGCCAGTAAAAACCGTGGGTAACCCCACTTCCAGGAGGCGCAATGACGCGCACCAGGCACAGACTCCGCTGGCCCATCGCCGCCGTCGCCGCGGCCGCCGCCGCACTCGGCACGATGACCGCGGCGGCCCCCGCCGGCGCGGCCGGGACCGGCACCGCGGCGGTGGCGGCCGCCGTCCCGCTCCCGCCCGCACTGGAGACGATCCGGGCCGCCGAGGCCACCAGGATCTACGGCGACCCCGCCGAGCGCCCGCTCGCCCAGCGCAAGACCGGCCTCATCTCGCTCGGTGACAGCGAGATCTCCGGGGAGGGCGTCGGCACCTACGAGTCGCCGACCAACGGCCCCACCAACTGGTGCCACCGCTCGCCCGACGCCGCCATCCACCGCACCGGGATCCCCGCGGACCTCACCTTCAACGTGGCCTGCTCCGGCGCCTACACCGGCAACATCCGGATCGGCGGCTCCCGGCAGTACGCCGACGAGCTGGTCCAGAGCGACAACCTCGCGATCAAGGCCCGCAACACCCGGATCAAGATGGTCCTGCTCGTCGCCGGAGCCAACGACGACCTGCAGTTCGGCCCCGTCATGACCGACTGCGTCCAGCGCTTCGTGCTCAGCCAGGGCACCTGCGAACCGAAGTACGCCCCCGGCTGGCAGGCCCGCGTCGACGGCCTCGTCCCCAAGGTCGAGCAGACCGTGCGGGACCTCAGGACCGTCATGCGCGACGCCGGCTACGCCGACGGCGACTACAAGCTCGTCCTCATGGGCTACCCCAGCCCCATCGGCCCGGACTTCGACGACAACCCGAACTTCCCCGGCAAGCTGATCTGCGGCGGCATGGGCTACGACTCCGACACCAAGTGGGGCCGCAACACCGCCGTCCCGGCCTTCGAGCGCGGCATGCGGGGGGCCGCCGCCGCCACCGGGGCCGTCTACCTCGACAACTCGCGGCTCTTCCACGGCCACGAGGTCTGCATGGAGGACACCTGGGCCCGCGGTCTCTACATCGACCTCTCCAAGCCCGGCGGCATCGACGAGAACTCCGTCCGCCAGTCCTTCCACCCCAACAAGAGCGGCCACGCGGCGTTCGCCTCCTGTCTCCAGCAGATCTACGACTCCGGTCTCCGCGAGGCGAGCTGCGCCGACGTCGACTCCTCCGGCACCCCGACGCTCTTCCCGCTCGCCTGGGACGACGCGTACAAGCCGCTGGTCAACCAGGCGACCGGCAACTGCCTGGACGTGAACGGCGGCGAGTCGGCCAACGGCACGGCCGTCCTCGGCTGGGACTGCCACGGCGGCCGCAACCAGGGCTGGTGGTACGACTCCGCCCGGCGGACCGTCCACACCCAGCTCACCCAGGACCGCTGCCTGGACGTGCCCGGCGCCGCCTACCAGGACGGCAAGGCGCTCCTGGTCTGGAACTGCCACGGCGGCGCCAACCAGAAGTTCGTCCGCGACGGCGCCACGCTCCGCCCCGCCGCCGCGACCGGCCTCTGCCTCACCCAGGGCGCGGCGCGGGAGCCCGTCCGGCTCCGGAACTGCGACGGCTCAGCGAACCAGCGGTTCGTGTAGCCGGCACCCCGGCGAGGACGTCGTGGCCCCCCGGTCCGGTGCGGGACCGGGGGGCCGCGGCCCGCTCAGGAGAGCTTCAGCGTCGAGCGCGCCAGCTCGTACGCCGGGACCATCGCCCGGTGCTCGTCCGTGTCGAGGCCGCCGAGGTGGAGGATCACCGTCCCCTTCGGGGTCGCGACGGCGAAGGCCCGCTCCTCCTTCGACTCCTCCATCACCTGGTCGTGGACCGTGTACGTCACCTCGACGGCCGGCAGCGCGCCCGCCGCGGTCGTGCGGTAGACGGCCTTCGAGGCGCCCTTCTCGGCCTTCACGAAGCCCTCCAGCGCGGCCCGCGCCGGACCCTTCGGGGCCGTCCACACCCGCAGGTAGCCGATGTGCCCGGCCGGCTTGGCGTCCACCTCACAGCGGACCGTCGCCGGCCCCTGGCGCATGAGCGCCGCGAAGTCGGGGTTCTCCGGATCGTCGATCGCTTCCGGCTTCCACTCCTCCGCCAGGGCGAAGGAGACGGGCAGCGCGCAGGCCGATCCCGGCCGGCCGAGCGTGCCCGCCGCCTTCGCCGCCCCGGGGGCCCCGGCCCCAGCGTCCGCTCCCGTGGCCACGGGGGTCCCGGTGGCCGTCGGCGGGGCGGACGCCGGAGCCCCGCCTCCCTGGGCGCCGCCGCAGCCGGCCAGCAGCAGCCCCGCCGCCAGGGTGACGGGCAGGGCCGTACGTATCGGACGTGCTCTCTCTCGCATGGCGTCATGATCGCCGATCCCGCCCGCGTTCGCCCGGACGGGCGAACGCGGGACACCTGCCGCACCATGTGAAGCAGGCCGGGGGGAACCCCATCCCACGGGAGGCAGGACATGAACCGCACCCTCAGGAGGATCGGCACCCTCGGCACCTTCGTCCTGAACGGGGGACCGGGCGGACAGCTCACCGCCCAGGCCCTCGTCACCTTCGACACCTCGGCCGAGTCGCCCGCCGCGTACGACGTCGCCCTCACCGGCGGCACGGGCGACTTCACCCAGGCCCGCGGCTATGTCCGTACCACCCCCGACGGGGACTACGAACGGATGGACTTCCACGTGACCGTGCGCTGAGCGCCCGTCACGAGAGCTTGCCGCCGTAGTCCGGGAGCTTGAACGCGCGCTCGGCGTGGCCGCCGACGAGGTCGGTGGTGTTGTTGCCGATGTTCGCGATGATCGTGTAGCCCTTGGCCTCGATCTCCGCGCGCTTGGCGGTCTTGTACGCGCCGACCTCGGCGAACAGGTCGGGCAGGTTCCGCACGTACAGGCCGTCCACCGGGTACCCGGACTTCTTCAGGTTCCAGTCCGTGAGCGACTGGATGATCCCGGGCCGCGCCGTCACGAAGAAGACCGCCACCCCGCGCGCGTGGGCGTCCCGCACCAGGTCGCGCACGTCCGCGATGGCCGGGGTCGGCAGCTCCCAGAACGGGTGGAAGTCCGTCTCCAGCGAGCTGTTGTCGATGTCGAGGACGATCGCCTGCCTCTCCCGTCCCGCGTCCGCCGAGCGCGCCTCGATGTACGGGCGCGCCTCGG
This sequence comes from Streptomyces sp. NPDC104202, assembly GCF_055584185.1. Classification (NCBI taxonomy): domain Bacteria; kingdom Bacillati; phylum Actinomycetota; class Actinomycetes; order Kitasatosporales; family Streptomycetaceae; genus Streptomyces; species Streptomyces sp. NPDC104202. Next base: position 174,272 of record NZ_JBVJMN010000007.1, read on the forward strand.
CGACCACGGCCGCCACGTCACGGCGCCAGGTCCCGTAGTCGACGTCCTTGAGGGCGGCGGTCGAGGTGACGTGGGTGTCCGGGTCGGCCGCGGAGGCCGCCGGCGCGGGACCGACGACGAGCAGTCCGGCGAGGGCGAGTGCGGCGGTGGCGCCGGCGGTGGTCTTGGCGGAGGGCATGGGGGGCTCCCGAGGGGTCGACCGACTCAGTGGTTGACATGCTCGCGCCCCATACTGACCAGTAGGCGACGAGAGGGCTACCGCTCGGTAGCGACTTTCTGAGCGGAGACCGACACCGGGACCCGGCGACGGGGGAGCCGGACGGCCGGGAACGGCGGCGCCCCCCGGCCCGGAAGGACCGAGGGGCGCCGCGGGGCCGGAAGGGGTCAGCCCAGACCCGGACCGCGCACCGGGATGTGCGTGAACGTCGGCTCCGGAGCCGGGTTCTGGAAGAAGTCGTTGCCCTTGTCGTCCACGACGATGAACGCCGGGAAGTCCTCGACCTCGATCTTCCAGACCGCCTCCATGCCGAGCTCCTCGTACTCGACGACCTCGACCTTCTTGATGCAGTCCTGCGCCAGACGCGCCGCCGGGCCGCCGATCGAGCCGAGGTAGAAGCCGCCGTGCGCGCCGCACGCGGCCGTGACCTGACCGGAGCGGTTGCCCTTGGCCAGCATGACCTTCGAGCCGCCCGCGGCCTGGAACTGCTCCACGTAGGAGTCCATGCGGCCGGCCGTCGTCGGGCCGAAGGAGCCGGACGCGTAGCCCTCGGGGGTCTTCGCGGGGCCCGCGTAGTAGACCGGGTGGTCCTTCAGGTACTGCGGCATCTCCTCGCCCGCGTCCAGCCGCTCCTTGATCTTGGCGTGCGCGATGTCGCGCGCCACGACGAGCGGGCCGTTGAGCGAGAGCCGGGTCTTGACCGGGTACCTGGTCAGCTCGGCGAGGATGTCGTCCATCGGCTGGTTCAGGTCGATGGTGACGACGTCGGCCTCCTCCGACAGGTGCTCGTCGGTGGTCTCCGGCAGGAAGCGCGCCGGGTCGGTCTCCAGCTGCTCCAGGAAGACGCCCTCGGCGGTGATCTTCGCGACGGCCTGGCGGTCGGCCGAGCAGGACACGGCGATCGCCACGGGCAGCGAGGCGCCGTGGCGGGGGAGCCGGACGACCCGGACGTCGTGGCAGAAGTACTTGCCGCCGAACTGCGCGCCGATGCCGATCCTCTGCGTCAGCTCGAAGACCTTCTCCTCCAGCTCCTTGTCGCGGAAGCCGTGGCCGGTCTCGGCGGAGCCCTCGGACGGCAGCTCGTCCAGGTAGTGCGCGGAGGCGTACTTCGCGGTCTTCAGCGCGAACTCGGCGGAGGTGCCGCCGACGACGATCGCCAGGTGGTACGGCGGGCAGGCGGCCGTGCCGAGCGAACGGATCTTCTCCTCCAGGAACTTCATCATGCTCGCCTCGTTGAGGACGGCCTTCGTCTCCTGGTAGAGGAAGGACTTGTTGGCCGAGCCGCCGCCCTTGGCCATGAAGAGGAACTTGTACGCGCCGCCGTCGGTCGCGTACAGCTCGATCTGCGCGGGCAGGTTCGAGCCGGTGTTCTTCTCCTCCCACATGGTGACCGGAGCCATCTGCGAGTACCGCAGGTTCAGCTTCGTGTACGCGTCGTAGATGCCCTTCGACAGGGCCTCCTCGTCGCGGCCGGACGTCAGCACGTTCTGCCCGCGCTTGCCCATCACGATCGCGGTGCCCGTGTCCTGGCACATCGGCAGGACGCCCGCGGCGGCGATGTTCGCGTTCTTGAGCAGGTCGAGCGCGACGAACTTGTCGTTCGACGACGCCTCGGGGTCGTCGATGATCCGCCGCAGCTGCGCCAGGTGGGCCGGCCGCAGGAAGTGCTGGATGTCGTGGATCGCCTCGGCGGCCAGCTGCCGCAGCGCCTCGGGCTCCACCTTGAGGAACGTACGGCCGTCGGCCTCGAAGGTGGAGACACCTTCGGAGGTCACCAGGCGATAGGGCGTGGTGTCCTCTCCCAGCGGGAGCAGATCGGAGTACGCAAACTCTGGCATGACGGCGGCCATTCCTCACTCGGCAGACAGCAGCGCCCCCTCCGTTGGCGGCGCGCACTCCAGCGTAGAGCGCGGGCACGGCGCGGATCCTGTGAGGTAAGGCTCACTTGCCGTCCGCGCCCTTTCGTCCACCGCCCCGGCCCCGCCCCCTGGTCGCGATCTATCGCGTTTCGCTAGGCTGGCTCCGTGGACCTCGAAAAGCAGCCCGAACCCGAGAAGCAGCCGCAGCCGCAGCGGTCGGCCGCCCCCGCCGAGACCGCTCCCCAGGAGACCGCGTTCGCCGACCCGCAGGGGGCGTTGCGGGCCTCGGACGCGGACCGGGACCGGATCGCGGACATCCTCAGGGACGCCCTGGCCGAGGGGCGGCTCGACCCCGAGGAGCACTCGGACCGGATCGACGCGGTCTACCGGGCCAAGACGGTCGGCGAGCTGGAGCCGATCGTGCGCGACCTGCCGTCGGCCCGCACCCGCCAGGAGGCGGAGCCCGCGTACACCTGGGCGGCCGACGACTCCGACGGCCCGGCCGACAACCTCGTCGCGATCTTCTCCAGCACCACCCGCAAGGGCCGCTGGCGGGTCAGCCGGCGGACCAACGCCTTCGCGCTCTTCGGGAACATCGAGGTCGACCTGACCGAGGCGATCTTCGCCCAGCGCCTCACCACGATCAACGCCACCTCGATCTTCGGCAACGTCGAGGTGCGGGTCCCGGAGAACATCAGCCTGCGCGGCAGCGGCAGCGGGATCTTCGGCAATTTCGAGGTCGTCACCCTGGAGGGCGTCGACCCGCAGGCCCCGGTCGTCGTCATCAACGGCTACTCGGTCTTCGGCAACGTCGAGGCCCGCCCCAAGCGCGGCAAGTGGATCACCGACCTCCAGGACAAGCTGCGCAAACACCTGGGTCACTGACCCCGGCCGGCCGGGGCGGGCCGCCCGCGCGGGCGGACGGCGGGTCCCCGGCCGGGCGCTGAGCGCGCTCCCCGGCGGGCGGTGACCGGAATCCGCCCACGGGTCTCCGCAGTGCGGAACGGCGCGGCACGCAGTGCATAGGCGCGCGCACAGCGGGTAGGGCTGCTGCATCGCCGCTCGCTCGCGAAGCCGTCGTCAGGAGTAGACCGTGCTGCACTTGCCGCATCAGCCCCTCCAGGTCGCCGCCGTCCCCCCTCAGCGCACCACGCCGACGCGGGAGGACGAGGCAGGCCCTTGGCACGCGGAGGCGGTGTGCCGACGGGACGAAGCGGGACTGTTCTTCGCCCCGTCCAAGGAGCCGACCGCCGCGCGGCTGGCCCGCGAGGAGGCGGCCAAGCGGGTCTGCGCGCGCTGTCCGGTGATGGTCGAGTGCCGCGAGCACGCGCTGGTCCAGCCCGAGCCGTACGGGGTGTGGGGCGGGCTCACGGCCGCCGAGCGCCGCGTCGTGCTGGCCCGGCGCCGGCGGCGCGAGGTGGAGCTGCGGAAGGCCGCCGCGACCGAGCGGATCGCCCAGGCGGGCTGACGGGAACCGCGGACGCGCCGCCGCGGGCCCGTACGGGAAGGGGCGCCCCCACCGCACATGGGGGCGCCCCTCTTCGTCGCCGTCGCCGCCGCGCGGCCGGCGTGCCACCCGTCGCGCCTCACGGCACCGCGGGCACCGCGCCGCGCGTCGGGCCCGGCGTCACCTCGCGCGGACGCCGTGCGTCACTTCGCGCGGTCGAAGTCGATCTTGCTGTACGCGCGCAGCTTCGACAGCCGGTGCGTGGAGTCGATCTGGCGGATCGTGCCGGACTTCGAGCGCATGACCAGCGACTGCGTGGTCGCCGTCTCGGCGCGGTAGCGGACCCCGCGCAGCAGCTCGCCGTCGGTGATGCCGGTCGCGACGAAGAAGACGTTGTCGCCGCGGACCAGGTCGTCGGTGGAGAGCACCCGGTCCAGGTCGTGGCCCGCGTCCAGCGCCTTCTGGCGCTCCGCGTCGTCCTTCGGCCACAGCTTGCCCTGGATCACACCGCCGAGGCACTTGATCGCGCAGGCGGAGATGATGCCCTCGGGGGTGCCGCCGATGCCCATGAGCATGTCGACGCCGGTGCCCTCGCGGACCGCCATGATCGAACCGGCGACGTCGCCGTCCGAGATGAACTTGATCCGGGCGCCGGTCTCGCGGATCTCCTTGACGATGCCCTCGTGGCGGGGCCGGTCCAGGATGACGACGGTGATGTCCTCGGGCGAGGAGTTCTTCGCCTTGGCTACCCGGCGGATGTTGACCGAGACGGGGGCGTTGATGTCGACGAAGTCGGCGGCCTCGGGGCCGGTGACCAGCTTGTCCATGTAGAAGACCGCGGACGGGTCGAACATGGCGCCACGGTCGGCGGCGGCCAGGACGGCGATCGCGTTCGGCATGCCCTTGGCGTTGAGCGTGGTGCCGTCGATCGGGTCGACGGCGATGTCGACCTCGGCGCCGGTGCCGTCGCCGACCCGCTCGCCGTTGAAGAGCATGGGGGCCTCGTCCTTCTCCCCCTCGCCGATGACGACGACGCCGTCCATCGAGACGGTGGAGATCAGGGTCCGCATGGCGTTGACCGCGGCGCCGTCCGCGCCGATCTTGTCGCCGCGGCCGACCCAGCGGCCGGCGGCCATGGCGGCGGCCTCGGTGACCCGGACCAGCTCAAGGGCCAGGTTGCGGTCGGGGGCCTCGGGGGAGACCACAAGCTCGGGCGGCAGGTGATGCTGCTCGGTCATCGGGACGCACCTTTCTGTACGGCGACGGCCGGAAATAAGAGGGTGCTGCGACTCTATCGGTACGTCGACAAAATGAGCAGAGGGGCCCACGTATGAGCACGAGACCGTGATGCGACCATGGGGGCGTGGCAGGTATGCGAGGCAGGCAGACGGTACGCGGGATGTTCCAGTCCCTCGGGGTGATCTTGGTCGCCGCGGGTGTGATGTATCTCTTCATTCCGCACGACGAGGAAGTCGCACCGGTCCAGGCGAAGGACTACCGGGTGGAACTCCTCACGGCCCAGCGGGCGGCACCGTATCCGGTGCTGGCCCCCGAGGGCCTCGGCGACGGGTGGAAGGCGACGGTGGTCTCGTACAAGCGCGAGAACGCCAACGCCTGGCAGCTCGGTTTCCTCTCCCCGGACACCCAGTACGTGGCGGTCCACCAGTCGACGGCGGCGGCGAACACGTACGTGCCCGACGTCACCCAGCGGGCGAAGGACACCGGGCGGACCGAGACGGTGGCGGGCCAGGTCTGGCAGCGCTGGGAGGGCCCCAAGTACGACGCGCTCGTCCGCACCGAGGGCGGCGCGACCACGGTGGTCACCGGCACCGCCTCCTTCGAGCGGCTGGCCGAGATGGCGGGCGCGCTCCGCTCGAACAAGGTCTGATCCCGCACGGCGCCCGACCGGGAAGGGACCGGTCCGGCGCGGTCCGATCCGCGCGGAAGGCCCCGCACTCGTCGAGTGCGGGGCCTTCGGCCTGTCGGAGCGGGGCTCAGACGGTGGTGATGACCTCGTCGTAGGACAGGCGCGGGGAGCGCGGGAACCAGGCGTCCTCGCCCGGCTTGCCGATGTTCACGACCATCAGCGGGGTGTGGTCGTCGTCCAGGAACTCCTTCTGGACGCCGGCGAAGTCCAGGCCGGTCATCGGGCCGGCGGCCAGGCCGGCGGCGCGGACGCCGACGATGAAGTACGCGGCCTGGAGGGCGGCGTTCAGGGTGGCCGAGCCCTCGCGGACCGGACGCTCGGCGAAGAACATGTCCTTGGCCTGCGGGAAGTGCGGGAGCAGCGCCGGGAGCTCCTCGTGGAACTCGTTGTCGGCGGAGAGGATCGCGACCAGCGGGGCGGTGGCGGTCTTGGCCTGGTTGCCCTCGGCCATGTGCTTCACCAGGCGCTCGCGGGCCTCGGGGGAGCGGACCAGCGTGATGCGCAGCGGGGACTGGTTGAAGGCGGTCGGGCCGAACTTCACCAGGTCGTAGATCGCCTGGACCTGCTCGTCGGTCACCGGCTCGTCGGTGAACGTGTTGGCGGTGCGGGCCTCGCGGAAGAGGAGGTCCTGGGCGGCGGGGTCAAGGGCGAGAGACATGCTGCGTACCTTCCGGACTGCAAAGGGGGTTCGCTCGTTCAACGTTCAAGCGATGTCTCGACAGTACGCCCATGATTGGTGAAAGTTCAACTAATCCATCCGGATAGTGATCCGGTTCACTGCGCCGAGTCTACGCCAGGACCGCCGCCCGGCGGGGGCACCCGCGGAATTCGCCCGTGAAGACCGCCTCCCCGGCTACGCGTCCGCCTCGTCCCCGTCCCCGTCCTCCGCCGCCTCGGCCGCGCGCTCCGCCGCCAGCGACGCGTCCAGCCGGGCCCGCGCCCCCTCCAGACGGCGCCGGCACACCTTCGCCAGCTCCTCCCCGCGCTCCCAGAGCGCGAGGGACTCCTCCAGGGTCGTTCCGCCCGCCTCCAGGCGACGGACGACCTCGATCAGCTCGTCCCGCGCCTGCTCGTACCCGAGCGCCGCCTCATCCGTACCGGCCGCCATCTGCTCCACCCTCCGTCGTTCCCGTCTCTTGTCCGTCCGTGCCGCCGCACGGTCCTCGGCCCGGTGGGCCCGTCCCGGCGCGTGCCCCGCGCCGCCCCGCTCAGGCCGGGTCGCCGGCCACGCGGCGCACCGCGAACTCGCCCTCCGCGACCCGGGCCCGCAGCTCCTCGCCGTCCGCGACCTCCTCGGGGGAGCGGACCACCCCTCCGTCGGCCCGCTGCAGCACCGCGTACCCGCGCTCCATCGTCGCCGCCGGCGACAGCGCCCTCACCCGGGCCCGGGTGTGCGACAGCTCGGAGTCCGCCCGGTCCAGGAGGTGCCCGAGCACCCGCCGGCTGCGCGCCAGCAGCGCCGCGACCTCGTCCTCGCGGACCTCGACCATGCGCTGCGGATGCTCCATGACGGGCCGCGCGAGCGCCTGCGCCAGACCGCGCTCCTCCCGGTCCAGGAGCCCCCGCACCGTCCGCAGGGCGCGGTCCCGCAGCCCGCGCACCCGGTCCAGCTCCTCGCCGACGTCCGGTACGACCTTCTTGGCCGCGTCCGTCGGCGTCGAGGCGCGCAGGTCGGCCACCAGGTCCAGCAGCGGCGAGTCCGGCTCGTGGCCGATCGCGGAGACCACCGGAGTACGGCAGTCGGCCACCGCGCGGACCAGCCGCTCGTCCGAGAACGGCAGCAGGTCCTCGACGCTGCCGCCGCCCCGCGCCACGATGATCACGTCCACGTCCGCGTGCCCGTCCAGCTCCTTCACGGCCTGGATGACCTGCGGGACCGCCTTCACGCCCTGCACCGCCACGTTCCGCACCTCGAAGCTGACCGCGGGCCAGCGCCGGCGCGCGTTCTCCAGGACGTCCCGCTCCGCCGCCGAGGCCCGCCCGCAGACCAGACCCACCCGGTGCGGCAGGAACGGCAGCGGCTTCTTCCGGTCGAGTGCGAACAGCCCCTCGGACGCCAGGCTCCGCTTCAGCTGCTCCAGCCGCGCGAGCAGCTCGCCGATCCCGACCGGCTTGATCTCCACGGCCCGCAGCGACAGCTGCCCCCGTGGCGCGTACCACTCCGGCTTGGCGTGCAGGACGACCCGGGCGCCCTCCGACACGACGTCCGCCACCGCGTCGAAGACCTTGCGGTAGCAGGTGACGCCGATCGAGATGTCGTGCGACGGATCGCGCAGCGTCAGGAAGACCACCCCGGCGCCGGGCCGCCGCGACAGCTGCGTGATCTGCCCCTCGACCCAGATCGCCCCGAGCCGGTCGATCCACCCCCCGATCAGCCGCGAGACCTCACCGACGGGAAGCGGTGCTTCGGCGGACGTAGTCAGACCCATGGACCGAGCGTAACCGCGCGGTACGACAACGTCAGGACCGCGCCGACGAACGGGGGCACACGGGCGGGGCCCCCGCGCGCGCGGCCGCGGGGGGGGGGGGGGGGGGGGGGGGGGGAGGGGGGGAAGGAAAACAAACCGAACCCCCCAAACACAATACCCGTAGCCGCGCC